>JBGTKN010000571.1:0-4011 GCA_041744615.1 Hyphomonas sp.
GCGCCAGTCGCCAGTCCGGCCGGCCCAACGCGAGCTGCGCGGCGAGCAGGATCAGCAACGTGCCGAACAGGCCCAGCAGCATCTGTTTCGACATCAGCCCCGACAGGCCGATACCGCAGATGGCACCGAACATGATCCACGGCGCCCAGCTCCGGATCACGCCCCAGTCCACAGCGCCATGCCCCTGATGCGCCATGACGCTGCGGGCGGAGGTGAGGATGATGGTGGCCAGCGAGGTGGAGACGGCCACGTGCATGGCGGTTTCGGAATAGCCCATGCCCTCTAGTAGAAAGAACAGGACCGGCACGATGACCGCGCCGCCGCCGATTCCGAAAAGGCCGGCCACCAGCCCAGCAAACAGGCCGGCGGCAACGAGCGAGAGCATCATGACGCCGTACTGGCTGAGGAATTCGGTCATCGGCTGGCCTTAGAGGGCCGTTGCCGCGCTGTCGACCTTTGCCAGCCCCGAGGCTGGCTCAATGGTGGTGGTGGTGCGGTTCGGTGTTGAGCTTGCCGCATTTGCCGCACTTCACCACAACACCGTGGGCATCCCGGTGGGCGACATTTATCAGCAGCTTCGTCTTGCAACCGCCGCAGCGATAGGTTTCGTCGCCGCCACCTTCGCGCACCGGCGTGCCCGCCGTGTGCTCGAGCACATCGGCGCCCTCGGCCTCGCGCGGGGTGATCAGGATCATGTCGAACTGGGGCATGCGCGGCCTTTCGGGGTGTAGAGCGGGAAGCGGACTGTTTCCAACACTCTGCGCCGGAATTCAATGCCGCAATCGGCGCGGGTCAGCCGCCGATCAGCAACAGCGTGTCGCGGGCGCCTGCCTGGTTGAGGCCAGCCTGGAGGGCATACAGGTGGCCGAGCAGGTCGAGCGTCGACTTGGCACTGCGGCAGCTATCCTCGACATAGAACCAGACCCCGCGATACGGCACCGCGACGGCGGCGCCATCCGGTCGTTCAGCGCTCCAGCGCACGGCGAAATAGTCGCCGATCACCTCGCCCCAGGGCGCGGCGGGGGAACAGGCGGTCAAGGAGCGGCCCTGTGTGCCGCCCCGCGTTTGCGTTACCAGATCGGCATGTTCGGGCGGCACGTCCACCGTGTGCGACAGCGCCGCCAGCATGCCGAGGATGCTGCGGCCGCGCAGGGGCGCATCGCCCTTCTTCTCGCTGCGGGTGGCCAGTTCGGCCGAGTAGAGATTGTCCTCGACCGCGAAGACCGCAGCGACCTTGTGCGACCGGAACATCGCCGCAAGTCCGTCACCCGCCTCCGAGCCGGCATGCCAGGTAATTACCACCCGCGGCGGGGCGCCTGCCTTGTCGTCGAAGACCTGCACCAGCAGGTCGCCGGACAACTGCAGCTGACGCATCCGGTGCGCCAGCTCGCGGAAATCGGAATTGTCCGGCAGCATTTCCGGCGTCGGCCCGGCGGCCGAGCGCGCGTTGTCGAGATCGCCGATCCGCGCGACGCAGCACAGCATCAGGCGTTCGACGCTCCAGCCCGACTGGCTGAGCAGGAAGATCGATTCCGGCGAGACCGGCTGCAACAGCTGCTGCGCATAGGCACCGCCGCGAAGCACATTGTAGATGGCGGTCGGTGTTTCGGACTTACCGGCCGCCGCATCGGCGCCGAGCACTTCGTTGAACGGGCCGTCGTCCAGCCCGAAAGCCGAGGCGATACCGAGACCCACCGAACGCGAATCCTCGGTCGTCATCCGCTCGATCTCGACGAAACTGACCGGATCATTGTAGCGCAAGCGCACGATGTTGAGCAGCAACTGCTCCTGCTGGGCCCGGGCGACTTCTCCCGAATAGAGCAGCGTATCGCGCGCAATCGGCGTCGTCAGACGCGGTGTGGCGCAGGCGCAGAGCGAGGCTGCAAGTATTCCCAAGACCAAGTTTCTCATGCCGGTTTTCCCCTCACACCTGTCATGGCGTAAGTTATCGGCAGTTCGGGTCAACCGGACTAGCCCGTTGCGGGAAGCCCCGGCCTACCAGACACCTGCATTCTTTAGGGCGGCATCAAGATCGGGCGGCAGGTCGACGGCCGCTTCACCGGACTTCAGATCGCGCGGAGCCTCGCCCGGCTTCAGATAGCGCCAGCCCTGGAAGGGACGTTTCGGCTGCGCATAGGTGCGCACAAGAACGGGATCGAATACCAGTTCGCACATCGCCTTGCCGTCTTCATCCTGGACGGCGCGGATGTCGATGATGCGCTGACGCACGCGGATGGCCCGCTTGATGACCCAGTAGATCGAGCCGCCATCCAGCATTTCCTCGGCGCGCTTGGGCGCCATCCGCGTATGGTGGACAGGATGGGGCAGCTTCTTCATCAGGCGTTTCTGCCAGTCGGCGAGATCGTCAACATCGTCTGCGCCGACGCAGAGCTTGACCATGTGCATCGTCATGGTTGCGAGTCTAACGCGCCGGCGAAGCGGGTCCAGAGGCGAAGTGTAGCGCCTCGCGGCGGCGCGAGTCATAGGCGGCCTCGGCGTCCGTGCTGGCGAAGAAGAAATACACGTCGGTCACCCGCGCCTCGAACCGGCGTTCGATCCGCTTGAAGGCGGCGCGCGCTTCCAGATCGACCGTGAAGCCGGAGACATAGGAGAACCCCCAGCGCGGCTCGGTTTTCAGCAGATAGCTCTGGTCATAACGGGTCAGGCGGCCGCCCGAGGGGCCCTTGACGGGTTTCGGCAAGGTATAGTCGATGCGCTGGAATCGCTCGCCGACCGGGTCGAGCCAGGCGGTGGCCTGCAGGCGCTCGGCCGCCCAGACGTCGAATTCGGTGTCATTGTAGTTGGGGTGATGGCGGAAGCCGACGCGCCAGTTGTCGCCGTCAGGGTTGACGTCCACCGAAGGTCCGAGGCTCTCGCGCAGGTCGTCCGGAAACAGGCGGCCATCCGGCGCCGGCTCGTCGGCCCAGGCGGCGGCGACCTGCTCCAGCTCCCGGTCAGAGCCCTGGCGGGCGATCACGACCCAGCGGGCGCCGGCCGGCAGGCGCGGATCATACAGGTAGGTATGACGGGCCGAGTTCGAGATCAGCTCGACCGTGAAGGCGGCGCGCAGCGTATCGGGGGCTTCGGTGGCTTCGAGGGCCGCATGCATCGGCCCGGACCCCGTGGCCATGGCGAGCGACAGCAGAAAAGCGAACCACATGATACACAAGCTCCCGATAGGCGCCGTTTCATCGCCCTCGATTGCGGCGGCTCTGCGGCAACCAGGCCTGGCAGATCGCAATTCGCTTCGAGCGCCCACAAACGGCAACCACTAGCCTGCGGCCTGAATTATTTACGGGAGTTGAACAGCCGTCGCCGCGCTCCGCAGCCGGGCCGTAAGGGCAAATCAATTTTTCGACACCTAGCGCCGGAAGGCGAGCGGCCTCTGGCTTTCGTCGAGATCGCGGTAGCGGTCGCGCAGCTTAGTCTGGCGGGACTCCATCGGCTGGGCCTCGCCGTCGATATAGACGGCCGTGGGCGCCGAGATGACGTCCAGAGGATCGCCGTCCCAGGCGACCACATCGGCCCGGGCGCCGGGCGCCAGGACACCAAGCCCGGTCATTCCGAAGATTTCCGCCGGCGCGGTGGTCAGGGCCCGCATTGCATCGTCGAAAGCCATTCCGATGGCCACGGCATTGCCGGCGACCTGCGTCGCCAGACGGGCTTGATGGCTGTCATTGTCCAGATTGACGATGGCCACCGTCACACCAGCTTCGGCGAGACGTTTGGCATTCTCGCTGGTTGCCGCGAGCTGGGAGAAGCTGGCGGGCAGGTTCGAGAAAGCGTCGACTATCACCGGGATGTCGAGCGCGGAGAGCCGCCGGGCGACGCGCCAGCCTTCGTCAGCGCCGACGATGGCGATGCGCAGGGCGCTGTTTTCTTCCTTGAAGTCCATGATCGCGTCGAGATCGCTGGCGCGGCTGGCCTGGAACAGGATCAGCTGGTCGCCCCGGACCGCCGGCATCAGCGCCTGGGCGTCCATCCGGGTCAGCACATTGCCCTCGTTGTGGG
>JBGTKN010000572.1:0-3980 GCA_041744615.1 Hyphomonas sp.
CAGACGCTGACCTTCGTCACCGGCCATGCGAAGTCCGGCGGTGTGCCGGATCTCGACTGGGCGGCGCTGGCGAGACCGGCGCAGACGGTGGTCGTATTCATGGGCGTCGATACCGCGCCGGTCATTGCCGAGCGGCTGATCGCGGCGGGCCGCGACGGGCGCACACCGATTGCCGTGATCGAGAACGGGACGCGGCCGGAAGAGGTGCGCGTGTACGGCGAGCTGTCGGAGCTGCCGTTCCTGATCGAGGAAGAGGGGATAACCGGTCCGGCGCTGCTGATCATCGGCGAAGTGGCGGGCATCCCGCTCGCGGGCATTCCGATCGGCCAGTTCCTGCCGACGGAATTTGCGGGGCCTGCGCGCGCGGGTGCCATAGCCTTCGAGGAGTAGCCGCATGTCGTCCGTACGCCCCAAACTGAAACCCGAGACGCCGAAGGCCGTTACCGGCTGGGCGACCGCAACCGGCCTCTCGGTCTGGCTGACCGCTGATGGTGCGTGGACCGAGGATGCCGCGCGCCTCGGAGTTTTTGCCGGGGAAGAAGCCGAAGCGCAACTGGCGGCGGCGCTGAAGCAGGAGGCGGTGGTGACGGATCCCTATTTCATGGAAGTCACTTCGGACGGCAAGATCACGGGCCGCGAGACGTTGCGCGAATCGATGCGGGCCGAACCGGCGCTGTCTTTCGGGGGCGGCCAATGATCCGGATTTTCGGAGACAGTATCTCGGGCAATTGCCTGAAGGTGAAATGGGTCGCCGAGCGGCTCGGCATTGAGCATCAATGGATCGAGATCGACATCCTGAAGGGCGAGACGCGCACCGACGCATTCCTGGCGCTGAACCCATTCGGGCAGGTGCCGGTGGTTCAGCTCGATGACGGGCGCACGCTGTCGCAGTCGAACGCGATCATCCTGCATTTCGCCGAAGGCTCGGACCTCGTGCCGGCGGACGCGTTCGAGCGCGCCAAGATGCTGGAGTGGATGTTCTGGGAACAGTATTCGCACGAGCCGACGATTGCCGTGCGACGGTTCCAGAAACACTACCTGAAGAAATCCGATGACGCGATCGATGCCGATCTGATGGCCAAGGGGCGACGCGCGCTCGGGCGGATGGAGATGGCGCTGATTTCGAGTGATTTCATTGCGGGCGGCGCGGCGCTTACGCTCGGCGACATTGCGCTACTCGCATATACGCGTATGGCGCATGAGGGCGGCTTCGATCTCGGTGAATTTCCGGCGGTCCATGCCTGGGTCGCGCGCTGCGAGCTTGAGCTTGGCCTGCCGCACGTGCATGAGGCCGCGCATGTATAGATATGACCAGTTTGATGCGCGCATCGTGAACGAGCGCGTTGCGCAGTTTCGGGGGCAGGTGGCGCGGCGTCTGTCGGGCGAACTGCTGGAGGACGAGTTCAAGCCGCTGCGGCTGCAGAACGGCGTGTACCTGCAGCTGCACGCCTACATGCTGCGCATCGCGATTCCGTACGGCCAGCTCTCGCCAGTGCAGCTGAGGCGCCTTGCCGAAATTGCGCGCGATTATGACCGCGGCTTCGGTCATTTCACGACGCGCCAGAACATCCAGTTCAACTGGGTGGCGCTAAAGGACATTCCGGACGTTCTGGAGAAGCTCGCAGACGTCGAAATGCATGCGATCCAGACCTCGGGCAACTGCATCCGCAATACGACCACGGATCATTTCGCGGGCGCCGCGCAGGATGAGCTGCTCGATCCGCGCGCCTGGTGCGAGATCATCCGGCAATGGTCGACATTCCATCCGGAATTCGCCTTCCTGCCGCGAAAGTTCAAGATTGCGGTGACGGCGGCCGAACATGACCGTGCGGCGATCCGCGTCCATGATGTGGGGTTGCATATCCGCCAGAGGGAAGGACAGGTGGGCTTTGAAGTGCATGTCGGCGGCGGGCAGGGGCGTACACCGCACATAGCGGCGCTGGTGAATCCATTCGTGCCGGAAACGCAGATCCTCGATTATCTCGAGGCCATCATGCGCGTCTACAACCGCTACGGCCGGCGCGACAACAAGTACAAGGCGCGCATCAAGATCCTCGTCTCGGAACTCGGCGAGGCGGAGTATATCCGCCAGGTCGAGGAAGAATTCGCGGCGCAGAGGCCGGGCGAGAAGATCGCCCTGCCGGCGTCCGAAGTTGCCCGCATCCATGCCTATTTCGCGCCACCCCAGCTTGCAGCGAAGCCCGCTGTCTCGAAATCGCTGGAGGCTGCCATGGCAGCCGATCCGGCCTTTGCGCGCTGGACGCGGGCGAACCTGCATCCGCACAAGGTCGAGGGGTATGCCTCGGTCACGGTCAGCCTGAAGCCGCTCGGCGTTGCGCCGGGGGACGCGACGGACGCGCAGATGATGCTCGTGGCAGACCTTGGCGAACAGTACGGGTACGGAGATATCAGGGTCAGCCATGCGCAGAACCTGATCCTGCCGCATGTTGCGCTGGATGACCTCCCGGCGGTCTATGCCTCGCTTGATGCTGCCGGTCTCGGCGCCGCCAACGAGAGCCGGATCACTGACATGATCGTTTGCCCCGGTCTAGACTATTGTAACCTTGCTAACGCGCGCTCGATCCCGGTTGCGCTGGAGGTGCAAAAGCTGTTCGCGGATCCGGCTTACGAGGAAGACATCGGCAAGCTGCACATCAACGTGTCCGGCTGCATCAATGCTTGCGGCCATCACCATGTCGGCCATATCGGCATCCTCGGCGTCGACAAGAAGGGTGAGGAATTCTACCAGATCCTGCTGGGCGGGCGCGCCGACGAGAAGGCTGCGCTGGGCGAAATCGTCGGGCCCGGCCTGAAGGCGGATGACGTGCCGGCCGCCATCCACCGCGTTGTCGAGTTCTACCGGGCAGAGCGCACGTCGCCCGCCGAGAAGTTCATCGACACGCTGGAACGCCTCGGCCATGCGCGTTTCCAGGAGGCCCTCTATGCCGCTGGTTAAGGGGGGCGCCGAGGTCGACAATGGTTGGACCTTCGTTCCGGACGGCGCGGCGCTGCCGGAATCGGGCCGGTTCTCGGTCTCCTTTGGCCGGTTCCTCGGCCTCAAACAGGGACAGGAGAATGGCCCGCTGCCGGACGGGGTACGCCTCGGCCCGGCCGATGATCCGGCCCAGCTTGAGCCTTTCCTGTCGGAAATCGTCCTCATCGAGGTCGATTTTCCCCGCTACACCGACGGGCGCGGCTTCAGCCAGGCGCAGCTGCTTCGTCGCCGCTACGGCTATTCCGGCGAGATCCGGGCGGTCGGCCATATCCTGCGCGATCAGATATTCTACATGCACCGTTCAGGCATCGATGCTTACGAGACGCGCCGCGCAGGCCTATCTGAGGTGCTGGAAGCACTCGCCGAGTTCACTGAGGCCTACCAGCCCGCAGCGAATGGCCCGGCACCGATCTTCCGCAAGCGAGACGGAGCCTGAGGCAGATGCCCTTCGATACCCTGATTGAAAGCCCGGCCACGGACCCGTCCGTTCGGCTTTCGCGCCTCAACGGCGAGCTGCGTCAGGCCTCGGCGCAGACGATCCTGCGCGCCGCAATCGTGCGCGAATGGGTGGGCGACCTTACTTATGTGTCGAGCTTTGGCGCCGAGAGCGCCGTGATGCTGGCGCTTATCGCCGATGTCGATCCTTCGCTCCCGATCCAGTTCATCGATACCGGCATGCACTTTCCGCAGACGCTGGACTACCGCGACGAGTTGATCGAGACGCTTGGCCTGACCGGCGTGCGCACGCTGGTGCCGGACGAGGGCGAGCGCCGCGCGGAAGATGCTAAATCGATGCTCTGGAAATCCAATCCGGACGCCTGCTGCGATCTGCGCAAGGTACGCCCGCTGGAGCCGGCGCTCAGCGGCTATTCGGCGTGGATTACGGGGCGCAAGCGCTTCCATGGCGGCGCCCGGATGAGCCTGCCGGTGTTCGAGTTTGCGGCGGGGCGCTACAAGGTGAATCCGCTCGCCGGTTGGAACCAGG
>JBGTKN010000573.1:0-4369 GCA_041744615.1 Hyphomonas sp.
AGGACCCGGCAGCGATGATGGCGGGCGCGGGTCACGTGAAGTCAGGCGCGACTCCTCTCCGCGCGACAGCGGCAGGGGCGGCTCCCGCCGCCGCAATGGCGACGAGTAGAGCTATCCGGGCCTCCCGGATTTGACCTCGCAGGCGAGAGCGAAGATAAATGGCCCTCGCCCTCAGGTGCAGATTGGCAATGATGGGAGGCCGGTCATGAAACACGCGCTCACAGCGCTGCTGGTTCTTGGCGCCTGTTCAACCGTGCGCGAGGCGCCGGTCGCAGAAAGTTGTCATACGGGTTCGTGGCGTTTGCAGGATAGCCGCATTCTGGATGTCGGCATGTCAACGGACGGGCTGCGCTGGCGCCTCCCCGATGGGCGCACCGGCCTGATAACGGGCGACGGGCAGGATGCGCGCTCGACGTCTGGCTGGACCGGCCGACCCGATCCGCACACGATCGCATTTGGCGAATGCGGCGCCGGCGCCTTGAGTTTCGATGGCCAGGCCGCAACGCTGATCCGTCACGATGTTCAGGAGACGACCTTTCAGGGGCAAGACGAGACGCTGTTCGGCCGCCTCGTCCTTCCGGCAGGGGAGGGCCCGGTTCCGGTGGTCGTTCAGGTACATGGCTCGGGCAGCTGGTCGGCCACCACCTTCCTTGCGCGGCAGCGTATGTTGCCGTCGGAGGGCATCGGCGTTTTTGTCTACGACAAGCGCGGCACCGGCCGGTCAACCGGCACCTACACGCAAGACTTCCATCTGCTTGCGGCCGACGCGGCAGCTGCGGCCCGCGAAGCACGCCGCCTGGCCGGGTCGCGCCTCGGAGCTCTGGTCTACGAAGGCGTCAGTCAGGGCGGCTGGGTTGCGCCCCTCGCCGCCGCAATCGAACCCGCGGACCGTATCATTGTCGGCTACGGACTCACGGTTTCGCCGCTCGAAGAGAACCGGAGCGAAGTACTGCTGAACGTGTCCGAAGCGGGCTACGGCTCAGACGCGCTCGAAGGCGCAGGCGAATTGGCGGATGCCACCGGCGCGGTCATCGCCAGTGACTTCACCAGCGGATTTCGCGAGCTTGCCGAGGTCCGCAAGCGCTACAGATCGGAGCCTTGGTTTGACGCGGTGCAGGGCGAGTTTACGGGCGAGATGCTCAGCTATCCGACCTGGCTTGTGCAACTGACGGCCCCCGTGATCGGACGGCGGGCTAACCGGGGCACGACCTGGCAGCACGCGCCCTTGCCCGTGCTGCGCAGCCTGGATGTGCCGATCCTCTGGGTGCTGGCGGGTTCAGACCGCGAAGCGCCGCCCGAGCAGACGCGCACCGACCTCCTGCGATTGCAGGGAGAGGGCCGACGCATCACAATCCTGGAATTTCCGGATACGGATCATGGCATTCTTGAATTTGAAACGCTGCCGGACGGTCGACGTGTCAACACGCGCGGCGCCGAAGGCTATTTCTCGGCCGTTGCAGACTTTGCGCGCGATGGACGTCTCGCACCGGTCCAGTATGGCAACGCTGTCCTGATCGGGAACTGACCGGTTCAGCCGCCGCGGGGATCATTCCACTCGGCGGCGATGCCATATCCGCCGCGCCTTACCAGCCAGAACATGCCGATCAGGTCGAACACTCCGGCGCCAAGGCGTCCGAGGAATCCGTACTTTGACTGGCCCGCCAGCCGCTGCCGGTCATTCACCAGTTCCTCACGCATGTCCCATCCCGCCCGCTTGACCAGCGCCGGCAGGAACCGGTGCATCGAGGCGAAATAGGGGAGTTCCCGGAACGCGTGCGTCCGGATCAGCTTCCAGCCGCAGCCGGTATCGGTCGCATCATCCTGCAGAACGAACCGGCGTACGCCGTTCGCCACTCGGGACTGGACCCACTTGAAGCCGGAATCGTTGCGGCTGCTCCGCTTGCCGGCAATGATGCCGAGCTTGCCGGGCGCGCCTGGCGCGATCAGCGCCTGCCAAAGCCGCGCGGTATCGTTCGGATCATTCTGCCCGTCGCCGTCCAGCAGCTGAACCCAGTCTCCGCGTACGGATTTCAGGCCGGTGAACAGCGCGGCGGATTTACCCCTCCGCTGCACATGCGTCAGCACCGTCACCGTCTCCGGATGCGCCGCTTTCGCCTCGGCCAGTTCCGCACCGGTCGCGTCGACGGACGCATCATTCACGCAGATCACTTCGAAATCGATGCCCGCCAGCACAGCGTGCACCTCGTCGATCACGGGGTGCACATTGCCCGCCTCGTTGAAGAAGGGGATCAGCACGGAAAGGGCAGGGGCGCGGGTCATTCGGCTCCTGCCTAGTCCAGCCTGCGCCGGAATCCAATCTCCTGTCTTGCGAGCCTGCCTGAGCGCTGTAAGGCTGAATGCAGCCAAACGGGGAAAGAGAGCATGGCCGCTGAAGTTGCCCACGGGCCCGATCTGGGCGCCCTCGTGATCCTGCTCGGCTCGGCCGTCATCGCCGTTCCCATCTTCAAGCGGATCGGGTTCGGCTCGGTGCTCGGCTATCTCGCGGCCGGCCTCGTCATAGGCCCGTTCGGCTTCCGCGTGTTCACCGAGCCGGCAGAAATCCTGCACGTCGCCGAACTCGGCGTCGTCATGTTCCTCTTCATCATCGGTCTCGAGATGCAGCCCTCGCGGCTCTGGGCCATGCGCCAGGAAATCTTCGGCCTCGGCCTGGCGCAGGTCGGCGTCTGTATCCTCTTGCTTTCCTGGGTCGGGGTCGCGCTCGGCTATTCGCCGCAAACCTCGCTGATCGCGGGCACCGGTTTCGTCCTGACCTCCACTGCCATCGTCATGCAGATGTTGCAGGAGCGCGGCGATATCGCCAAGCCGAGGGGGCAGAAGATGATCTCAATCCTCCTGTTCGAGGATCTCGCCATCGTGCCGCTGCTGGCGCTCGTCGCCTTCCTCGCGCCGGGGGCAGGGGAAGTGACATTGTCCGAGCGGCTGACCGGCGTCGCGATCGGCCTCGGCGCCATCCTCGCGCTGGTGATCGCGGGCCGCTACCTGCTGAACCCCATCTTCCGCATTCTCGCCGCTGCCCGAGCGCGCGAAGTGATGACGGCGGCTGCGCTGCTCGTCGTACTCGGCGCCGCCTGGGGAATGCAGCTGGGCGGGCTTTCGACGGCGATGGGCGCCTTCCTCGCCGGTGTGCTGCTGTCGGAATCCTCCTACCGCCACGAACTCGAAGCGGATGTTGAACCCTTCCGGGGCATCCTGCTCGGGCTCTTCTTCCTCGCGGTCGGCATGTCGCTGGACCTGAACGTGGTGGTGGACAACTGGGAACTGATCGCGATCAGCGTGGTCGCCTTTACCCTCCTCAAGGCCGCGGGCGTCTACGGCGTCGCGCGTCTGTTCAAGGCCAGCCACCGCGAGGCCACAGAGCGCACCGTGCTGATGACGCAGGGCGGCGAGTTCGCCTTCGTCCTCTACGCCGCCGCGCTCGCCGTCGGCATCATCGATCCCGAAGGCAGCGCGATGCTGACCGCAATCATCATCGTTTCGATGTTGATGACGCCGCTCTTCGTTCTGGTCCATGACCGGTTGATGCCGGAGGTCGAGGTCGATGCCAGCGGGGTTGAGACGCCCAAGGACGCGACTGGTACGGCGCTGCTGATCGGCTTCGGCCGGTTCGGCCAGATCGTCAGTCAGCCGCTGCTGGCGCGTGGATACTCCGTCACCACCATCGACAATGATCCCGAGATGATCCGCGTCGCGGCGTCCTTCGGCTTCAAGGTCTATTTCGGCGACGGCCAGCGGCTCGACATCCTGCACGCCGCCGGCGCGCATCACGCTTCGCTGATCCTGGTCTGCGTGGATGACCGGCCCGCCGCGACGCGGATCGTGCAGCTGGTGCGCCACGAATTCCCAAACACCCTGCTGCTCGCCCGGGCCTATGACCGGGAACACGGCCTGGAACTGGTGAAGGCCGGGGTGGACTATCCGGTCCGTGAGACCTTCGAGTCCGCCATCAAGTTTGCCCGCGCGGCGCTGGACCGGCTGGGCGAACCCGAAGGCGCGATCGACGACGCCATCGAGGAACTGCGGCGCCGCGACGAGGAACGCTTCGCCCTACAGCTGACCGGCGGGATGCATGCCGGGCGGGAACTTTTGCTAGGCAATGGGGGTAGCGATGCGCCGAAGGACGTCCCGTCGGCCGTGACCCCGCCCGGGAAACGTCCGGTTGGCGGCTGAGCGCCTCCGCGCTACACCCCGCCCATGTTCACCGCGACCTGCATCACGCTCGTGCCGGAGGCTTATCCCGGCCCTCTGGGCGCCTCGATCCTTGGCCGCTCGCGCGCCGAGGGAATCTGGGCGCTCGAAACCCTGGACCTGCGAACTTTCGGCCTCGGCAAGCACCGCAAGGTTGATGACA
>JBGTKN010000574.1:0-2154 GCA_041744615.1 Hyphomonas sp.
TCGACCGTGAAGCCGCCCTTGACGCGGCCGGAGATGGCGCCCTTGACGGGCTCGCCTTTGGCAAAGCTGCGTTCCAGCTTGACCCAGCGCTCTTCGCGGCGGGCTTTCTCGCGGCTGAGGACGGCCTCGCCGAGGGCGTTCTCTATCCGGTCGAGGTAAACGTCGACGATGTCGCCGGGGGCCGGCTGTTTGTCCTCGAGGGAGAATTCCTTGATGTCGATGCGGCCTTCGGTCTTCAGGCCGATGTCGACGACGATCGAGTCATTGTCGACGCGAAGGACGGTGGCCGGGATGACCTGGCCTTCCTTCATCGCGCCGGCGGCAGCCGAGCTCTCGAACATCGAGGCGAAGTCGGCGGGGGTAGGGTTCATTGATTTCGTCATTTTATCTCCGGGGAAGGGCGTGAATGGTTCAAAGGCAAGGCGTGCATGATTGCAGCCTGCGGACATCCGGCCCCTTGGGGTGGTCTTGTTCTGTTGCGGCGCTGCCTGTTTGGATTGAGCCGTTGAAGGCTCTCAGGCAGTCTTTCCACGGGCGAGAGCGGCCTCTACGGCAACCAGCGCCTTTTCCACAGCCGCGTCTATAGTGAGATCAGTCGTATCGATCAAGATGGCATCGGCGGCCATTGCCGCTGGGGCATCCGCCCGCCCCTGGTCTCGTGCATCGCGGATCTTCAGCTGTTCGACCACCGATTCCAGCGTCACCTTCTCACCGTGCCCGATCAGCTCCCTCCAGCGCCGTACGCCGCGCTGGGTCACATCGGCGTCCACCCACAGCTTCACGTCGGCGTCCGGGGCGATCACCGTGCCGATATCGCGCCCGTCCAGCAATGCGCCGCCGGCCTGCATGGCAAACGCTCGCTGCAGCTCGAACAAAGCCTGTCGCACCGACGGGATGGCCGCCACCACACTCGCCGCCTTGCCCGCCTCGGCAGAGCGCAGTTCATGCTCGATGAAGTCATTCAGGTCCAGCGAGCGGGCGAGATCGGACAATGGCCCCGCAGCGTCGAGCGGCACGCCATGCTTAATCGCCGCCACCCCCACCGCGCGGTAGAGCCGCCCGGTATCCATGTGCGGCAGCCCGAAATACCCGGACAACCGCTTTGCGATCGTCCCTTTCCCGGAAGCCGTGGTGCCATCAATCGCTATGATCATGAGGCCGGGGAGTGGGGCAGCGGTTATAGTGAGTCAAGCAGACTCCGCTCATCCCCGCGAAGGCGGCGATCGCGAGAGGTCAGAAATCCAGCGCATTCCGAGACCCCCGCCTGTGCGGGGGTGAGCGGACCAAGTCGAGTTCAGGGGTGCAAGATAAATCTTAACGCGGCGCCATCCGGATCCCGCCGTCCAGCCGGATGCATTGCCCGTTGAAATACGTGTTCCGCGAAAGCTCCAGCGCCAGCGAGGCATACTCCTCCGGCTTGCCGAGGCGTTTGGGAAACGGTACTGAAGACGCCAGCGAGTTGAGCACCTTGTCAGAGGCGCGCAGCATCAGCGGCGTTGCGAAGATGCCCGGCATGATCGAGTTGACCCGGATGCCGACATCCATCAGGTCGCGCGCCATCGGCAACACGAGGCCGTTGACGCCCGCCTTGCAGGATCCGTACACGACCTGTCCGATCTGGCCGTCCTGCGCGGCCACCGACGCCGTCAGCGTGATGCAGCCGCGCTCGCCATCTTCCAGTTCCGGCAGGCCTGCCATGCCGAGCGCCGAGAGCGAGGCGATCCGGTAGGAAGCCACCAGCACGCCCTGCGCACCGAAAGCATAATCTTCCGTAGTCAGACGCTTGTAGCGGGCGTTTTCCTTGTCCCAGCTCAGCGTCTTGCCGCCTTTGGCCGCCATCGCGCAGTGCACGGTGATCCGCTCCTGGCCGTTCGCCTTGCGCGCCTTCTCGAAACCCGCGACGCAGGAGTCCTCGTCCATGATGTTGACGTTGCAGAAGATGCCGCCGATTTCCTTGGCGGTCGTCTCACCAGCTTCGGTATTGATGTCGAAGATCGCAACTCTCGCGCCGGCCTTCGCCAGCGCCCGCGCGGTGGCCTGGCCGAGGCCCGAAGCGCCCCCGGTCACGACAGCGGCTGTGTCCTTGGTGATGTCCATGATGGTCTCCCTATGTCTTTTTATCAGTCAGCGGATGATGTCAGGCGGGCTCCGCCA
>JBGTKN010000575.1:0-1583 GCA_041744615.1 Hyphomonas sp.
AAGCGCCTCCTGCACCGCGCGCCGCGGAAGCGATTCTCGGCCAGCTTGAAGCGGCTGACGAGCGCGCCGAAGCCGAAGCAGCGCAGCAGGTCGCCCGGGTCCGCCCGCTGGCGCTCGACAAGCCGGTGGATGATGCCCCTGATGACCTCACCCAGATCGGCGGCATCGGTCCGAAAATCCAGGATGTGCTGAACACGCTGGGCATCTTCCACTTCGACCAGATCGCGGAATGGAATGCGGAGAATGTCGCCTGGGTCGACGAGTATCTCAGTTTCTCCGGCCGCATCACGCGCGAAGGCTGGGTCGAACAGGCCGCCGTCCTCGTCGGCGAGGCCGCCGAGGCCTGAACCCGGCCCATTCAGAACGGGTTCACGGGCAGGTGCCTAACATCGCCGCCGATGATCCGGTTGTTTGCATTTTGGTGTGCGAAGAGTAGGCTCACGCAAAATCCGGTCACAGGAGATGGACCACATGACGCGAGAGATTGAGTTCGGAGAAACGTTCGACGGCGCCTTGCTTGCCAATGCTCCCCGGGTGCGTTTGTCGCGACGCGGCATCATCATGGGTCTGGCCGCAGGCAGCGTGTTCCCTTTCGTATCTGGCTGCGTGACGAACACGGCCACCGGAGACAGCCAGCTCCTTCTGTTCGGTGATGCCCAGATCGCCAACATGGCCGCCACAGCCTGGACCGACATGAAGGCCCAGACTCCGCAGACTTCGAACTCGCGGCTGAAGGGCCGCGTGCTCGGTATCTGGGACCGCACGATCCAGGGCGCTGTGAAGGAAGGCCACATCAATCCCAACGACCAGTGGGATGTTGCGGTGTTCGACACCGATGACGTCAACGCCTTTGTCATGCCGGGCAACCGGGTCGGCGTGTACCGCGGCATCACCGAACTGACCGAGAATGACGACCAGATTTCATCGGTGCTCGGCCACGAGACCGGCCACGTCGTCGGCAAACACGCGGCAGAGCGGATGTCGGTGACGACGGCGGCGCAGGTTGGCCTGATGGCTGGCCAGATCGCGGTCGCCTCGTCGGAAGAGCTGTCCAAGTATGGCGGTGCCATCGGCGCGCTCGGCGGCGCCGCCGTCCAGTTCGGCGTGATCCTGCCTTACAGCCGCAAACACGAGCTCCAGGCCGACCGGCTCGGCGTCGACTACATGCACCAGGCCGGCTATGACGTGAAACAGTCCGTGCGGCTGTGGGAACTCATGGACGCCCAGTCCAAGGGCCAGCGCCCGCCGGAATTCATGTCCACCCACCCCGATCCGACCCGCCGCGCGGAAGACCTGCGCAATTATATCAACGCGCGCGGCTATGCCCTGATGTAGGCTTCGGCCACTTAAACACAGAGCCCGGATGGCCCTGCCGTCCGGGCTTTTTCATGCCGCCGCTTGACCGGGGAGGGGCGTTGCGCCATACGCGCCGCTTCCGCGGAAGGCTGCCAGCCGTACCGCGGAGCCTCGATATCAACCGGGCGGATCGAAAGACCACCGCCCCACCGCCAAAGTTGTGAGGACAAAATGGCTAAGAAACTCCTGGGGCAGATCAAGCTCCAGATCCCGGCCGGCAAGGCCAA
>JBGTKN010000576.1:0-8502 GCA_041744615.1 Hyphomonas sp.
GAAGCCGCCCGTCAGCAGGCCGCAGCGCGCGGCGACATAGCCGGCCAGCGCGTCGCCCATGTTCCCGCTGGGGACAACATAGCGGATCGGTGCGCCGCGCAGCTGGGCCTGGCAGGTTGCGTAGTAGACCGACTGCGCCGCGATGCGCGCCCAATTGATCGAATTGACGCCGGAGAGGTTCACGGTGCGCGCGAAGTCTCGGTCCGCGAACAGCGATTTGACGATCGCCTGAGCGTCATCGAAGTCGCTGTCGGTGGCGATGTTGAGGATGTTGGCGGCGCCGGTCGTCGTCATGAACACGCGCTGCACCGGCGAGACGCGCGCGTGCGGGTGGAGGATCACGAGGCGCGACTGTCTGGCTCCCGCGAAGGCTGCCGCTGCTGCGCCCCCGGTATCCCCGGATGTCGCGCAGACAACCGTCAGCGTCTCGCCGGATTTTGCCAGCAGATAGTCATACAGCTTCGCGATCAACTGCATCGCGACATCCTTGAACGCCAGCGTCGGGCCGTGGTGCAGCTCCATCAGCCAGCTGTCCGGTCCCCACTGCGTCAGCGGCGCCACGGACCGGTGCGCAAAGCCCGCATAGGCGTCCCGGCAGAACTTCTGCACGTCGGCTTCCGGGATCGCCTCGCCGGCAAATGCCGAAATAACCCGCGCTGCTACCTCGGCAAAGGGCTCACCGAACCCGGCAGGCTCGATGCGCGGCCATGCTTCGGGAACATACAGCCCGCCATCTGGCGCGAGGCCCGCAAGGCAAGCCTCGGCAAAGCCGGCTTCCGGAGATTCGCCGCGAGTGGAAATGTATTTCACGGGCTTGCTGTTCCCCTGAAGCGAAGGCGTCCGCGCTGATGATGCAGGGCGAGATACACACCGATCAGGCTGATGGCGAGCCCCCACCATGTCAACGCGTAGCCGAAATGGCGCTCAGGCGGCAGGCGTTCGTTGAGTTGCGGCTGGGCGAAGGGGTTCACGACAGGCTCCGGCACGGCTCCGTCGGTACGCAGCAAAGTCTCCGGCTCGAACACGCGGGGGCCGACTTTGACGGCAAGGTCGGCGGGCAGCGTCCTGGCGAGTTCGACGGGGTCGAACGCATAGAACAGACCCGCGTCCGGGTCATTCTCTGACGAGAAGGTGTTGCGCCCGCCCGCTTCATGCCAGATGCCGCGCGCGGAGAAGAACTGAGGCGCTGTGATGAGGGTCGGCGCGGGAGCATCCATGCCGTAATGGAGCGTCTGGGCCACGAAAGCGGCGCCCTCTTCCGTTTCGACCAGAACGACATCGCGCCAGGCAGCACTCCCGCCGGAGAGCGCATAGACCTGCCGCACGGTGCCTGGCAGAAGGGTGCCGGAAACCGTCGTCCATTCCGGCTCGGCGCCTGCCTGCGCCATCTTCTCATCGTAACGGCTCCACTGCCAGTTCCCGAACATTATCAGGATCACCGCAGAGACTGCGGTAAACAAGGTCAGCACGGGAAGAGGTTTGAACGTCATCAAATTGTCCTGTCAGAGAGTCAAAAGCCCGCCGGGAGCTTGTCGCACCGGCGGGCTTTCAAGGAAACTGCGAGACGCCTGCTGCTTTACTTGCCTGCCTCGAACACGAGGTACGGCGTGACGTAGACGAAGGCGAAGAGGAAGAGCCACACCACGTCAACAAAGTGCCAGTACCAAGCGGCGAATTCGAAGCCGAGGTGCTTCTTTGGAGTCAGGTTGCCGGCGTACATGCGGATCAGGCAGACGATCAGGAAGATCGTGCCGATTACAACGTGGGCGCCGTGGAAGCCGGTCGCCATGAAGAAGGCCGAACCATAAAGCGTGCCGTCGTAGGTGAAACCGGCATGGCTATACTCCAGAACCTGTAGCGCCGTGAATGCGAGGCCGAGGACGATGGTGATGAAGAGGCCGAGTTTCGCGCCCTTCATGTCGCCGTGCTGCAACGCGTGGTGCGCCCAGGTGACCGTGGTGCCCGACAGCAGCAGGACGAGGGTGTTCATCAGCGGCAGGTGGAAGGGGTCGAACGTGGTCACACCATCAGGCGGGAACTGCTTGAAGCGCTCGAGACCTTCCTGGAAGATCGGGTTGGCCGAGTCCCAGGTGCCGCCAACGCGGGCGTCCGAGAAGATCGAGAATTCAAAGAAGCCCCAGAACCAGGCAACGAAGAACATGATCTCCGAGACGATGAACAGGATCATGCCGTAACGCAGGCCGATTTCGACCACCGGCGTGTGATCGCCCGTGCGGCCTTCTTTCACGACGGTCGCCCACCAGCCAAACATCACCCAGAAGACCATGGCGAAGCCGATGGCCATCAGCCACCAGGTGCCTTCGGGCATGCCGAAAAGGCCCTTCATGTAGGTGACCGCGCCAATCGCCAGCGTCAGTACCGCCAGTGAGCCGATCAGCGGCCAGGGGGACGGATTTACGAGGTGGTAGTCGTGTTTTACGTCGCCGCCGGACATGTGACTCAAATCCCCTATGGAATCCCTGAACTTTGGGGCTGTTTAACGTGCGCCCCTGCCACGTTGCAACCGATTCAGCCGGGTGCTGCCGAATTCGCCGCACCCTCCGGCCTCGCCTGGGCTGCTGCCTGATTGACCGGCCCGGGATAGGCCGAACTGTCAAAGAAAGTGTAGCTGAGCGTTATCGTCTCAAGCTGGCCGCCGATCCGGTCCTCGACCAAGTTGGGCGACACGAAGTAGACCACAGGCAGTTTGCGGGTTTCGCCCGGCGCGATCACACGCTCTGAAAAGCAGAAACATTCCAGCTTGTTGAAATATGGCCCGGCATAGTGCGGGGTCACGTTATAGCTCGCGATGACGCGGACTTCCTGCTGGGTCGGGTTGGTGACCTCATAGAAAGCAAGGCCGTGCTGGCCAATGCGGACTGACTGGGTTGCTTGCAGGGCGCGAAACAGGAGCGGTGCGTCGGCAACATTGGCGTCAAACCGGACTTCGATCGTCCGGTCTAGAATTTCGGACGGGCCCTGGGTCGCGATCCGGGTCGTGCCGCCGAAGCCGGTCACCTTGCAGAAGGTATCGTAGAGCGGGTCCGCTGCGAAGGCGAGGCCGAGCATGCCCAGTGTGCCGGCCGCTGCAATCGCTGCCATGGAGCCATTTGTCAGGGCCATTACATGCGCTCCGATACGCCGGCGCCGGTGTGCAGACGGATGACGGTAGTGATCATCACGAGGACCACGAAACCGGCCAACGCCAGACCGAGCCAGAGATTGCGGCGATTGCGGGCTTTCAAAGCCTCGGCATCGAGGGTGGGGACGGTGGTATCAGGGGTCTCCGCCATGTCAGACTCCGATCAGTGGAAAGTGGAGACCGACTGCGTGCTCAACCAGCACCGCGCCGAACAGCGCGAAAAGATAGAGGATCGAGAACATGAACGTGTTCTTGGCGAGTTTCATGTCGGCGCCGACGGCGCCGGCGTCCCCGGCGGTAGACCGCGTGAGGCGGACGGCATAGGCTAGGAAGGTCGCGCCAAGACCGAGGGCGGCGGCGCCATAGATCCACCCGCCGAGCCCCGTGGCAAGCGGCAACAGAGAGACCGGCACCAGCACCAGCGTATAGATCAGGATCTGCTCGCGCGTTACCTTGGCGCCGTGCGTGACCGGCAGCATCGGCACTGACACCTTGGCGTATTCCTTGTGCGCCAACAGCGACAACGCCCAAAAGTGCGGCGGGGTCCAGAAGAAGATGATCGCGAACAGGATCCAGGCGTCGAGCGGCATGTTGCCGGTGACAGCGGCCCAGCCGATGACCGGCGGGAACGCCCCTGCCCCGCCGCCGATGACGATATTCTGCGGCGTCGCCCGCTTCAGCCACATCGTATAGATGACGCCATAATAGAAGATCGAAAAAGCGAGCAATCCGGCCGCTAGCCAGTTGGAAGCCAGCCACATCAGCATAACC
This sequence comes from Hyphomonas sp., assembly GCA_041744615.1. Taxonomy (GTDB): domain Bacteria; phylum Pseudomonadota; class Alphaproteobacteria; order Caulobacterales; family Hyphomonadaceae; genus Hyphomonas. The sequence goes on from JBGTKN010000576.1 coordinate 3,914, forward strand.
GACACGCCCGACACAATCAGCCCCAGCGCCAGCGCTTCTTCGCGCGGCACAGCGCCGGACGGGATCGGCCGTGTCGAGGTGCGCGACATCACGGCGTCGATGTCGGAATCGTACCACATATTGATGGCACCAGCCGCGCCCGAGCCGAGCGCGACGGCGAGCGTCGCGATGGCGGCCATGGCTGGGTGCATTGCGATACCGGTCATGCTCGACGCGGCCACGAGGCCCGCAAAGCCTGTGAACACCACCAGCATCATGATGCGGGGTTTCATCAGGTTGAGATAGTCCACTGCCGTGGCATGGCGCGTCTGCGGTGTGACAATGGCGTCGGTCATGGCGTCGTTTCTCAGGTTGTCCGTTGACGAAACGGCCCGCACGCCTTGCGCGTGAGGGCCGCTCCGGAGTTCAAGTCTCGTTCGGCCCGGAGCGGCGGGCCGCCTTCAGGTCAGTGCCCGCCCTTGGTGTTGACCACTGGCAGTTCGTTATACTGGTGGAACGGCGGCGGCGACGGCAGGGTCCACTCGAGCGTGGTGGCGCCTTCGCCCCAGGGGTTGCCGCTGGTCGCTTTGCGGCGGCGGATGGCGGCTTCTGCGATCGAGATGAAGAAGATGATCGTTGCGACGAGGGTGATGGCGTAGCCGATCGACGAGACATAGTGCCAGGTCGAGAAGCCTTCGTTGTAGTCGATATAGCGGCGCGGCATGCCCTGCAGGCCGAGGAAGTGCTGCGGGAAGAACAGGACGTTGGAACCAATGAACATCAGCCAGAAGTGGAGGCCGCCAAGGATCGAGTTGTACTTCACGCCGAACATCTTCTCGAACCAGTAATACCAGCCCGCGAACAGGCCAAACACAGCGCCGAGCGAGAGGACATAGTGGAAGTGCGCGACGACATAATAGGTGTCGTGAAGGGCATGGTCCACGCCGGCATTGGCCAGAACGACGCCCGTGACACCGCCGACGGTAAACAGGAAAATGAAACCGATGGCCCAGAGCATCGGCAGTTTGAAGTCGATGGAGCCGCCCCACATGGTGGCGATCCAGGAGAAGATCTTGATGCCGGTCGGAACCGCAATGACCATCGTCGCGGCGACGAAGTAGGCCTTCAGGTCTACGTTCATGCCGACGGTATACATGTGGTGCGCCCACACGACGAAACCGATGACGCCGATCGAGACCATTGCATAGGCCATGCCGAGGTAACCGAAGATCGGTTTCTTGGAGAAGGTCGAGACAATGTGGCTGACGATACCGAACGCCGGCAGGATCATAATGTAGACTTCGGGGTGACCGAAGAACCAGAACAGGTGCTGGAACATCACCGGGTCGCCGCCGCCGTTCGGGATGAAGAACTGCGAGCCGAAATTACGGTCGGTCAGCAGCATGGTCAGCGCGCCGGCGAGCACCGGAAGGGCGAGCAGGAGCAGGACCGCTGTTACAAGGATCGACCAGGCAAACAGCGGCATCTTGTGCATCGTCATGCCGGGTGCGCGCATGTTGAGGATGGTGACGATGAAGTTGATGGCACCCAGGATTGACGCGATACCGGCAGTGTGCAGCGACAGGATCAGAAGATCCATAGAGGGGCCAGGGTGGCCGATGGTGGAGGAAAGCGGCGGATAGAGCGTCCAGCCGCCGCCGAAACCGTTGCCACCGGGACCGCCGGGAACGACCATCGAGAAACAGGCGAGAAGGAACGCCACGACTGTCAGCCAGAACGAAATATTGTTCATCCGCGGAAAGGCCATGTCCGGCGCGCCGATCATGAGCGGCACGAACCAGTTGCCGAAGCCGCCGATCAGTGCAGGCATTACCATGAAGAAGATCATGACCAAGCCGTGATAGCTGATCACGACATTGTAGAAGTGCTTGGCAGCGGTGATGGCGGCGTCGCCTTCGAGACCGAAGAAGTTGGTCTGGATCCAGAGCATCGGCCCAATGCCGGGCTGGGCAAGTTCCCAGCGGATGAGGCCCGACAGACCATAACCGACAATCCCGGCAATGATCGCGAAGATGAGATACAGTGTGCCGATGTCCTTGTGGTTCGTCGAGAAGAACCAGCGCGTCACGAAGCCGGGCTTGTGATCATGCGCATCGTGGCCGTTATCAAGTGCGATTTCATCCATGGGCATCGAAATTACTCTTCTTCGTGAAATCAGTTGGAGGAAGCGAACTGGGTTTCGGTCTCGAGCGCGGCAAGGTCGCGGACGGAAGCGACGGCCGCGTCAAAGTCGCCGATCTTCATCAATTCGGCCCAACGGTCGAACTGGGCCTGGCTGACGACCCGCACTTCGATCGGCATGTAGGCATGGTCGATGCCGCAGATCTCGGAACACTGGCCGTAATATACGCCCGGCTGATCAACAAGGAACCAGCCTTCGTTGAGGCGGCCCGGTACGGCGTCTGTCTTCACAGCGAAAGCCGGAACGGTGAACGCGTGGATCACGTCCGAAGCAGCCGTGTAATAGCGGATATAGCGGCCAGCCGGTATCACCATCGGATAATCGGTCGCGAGGTTACGCGGGCCGACATCGACAGGATCGCTCGGGCGGCCTTTGTGGAGACCGTTCGACACGAACTCGAGCGGCGCGCCGGTCTCGTCATTGATGTCCATGTAGGTATAGGTCCAGTTCCACTGGTTGCCCTGGATCTTTACGTTGACGAAGCCCTTCTCGGCGGCGTCGGGGAAATGGTTCTTGGTGTAGGCGAGGTGCTCGGCCGTCCGGCCATTGGCCAGCAGGGATTTCGAAGTCGCGGCGATCTCGCCGAGGTTCGGTGTGACGTTCTGGTAGTAGAGGTTCGGGAACGAGAGGCTGGCGATACCGACAAGGATCAGCGCAGGCACGACCGTCCAGACCACTTCTACGGTCGTGTTGTGGCTGAATTTGCGCGGAGTCTTGTTGGCGCGCTTGCTGTAACGGATCATCACCCAGACGAGCAGGACGGTGACCAGCGCGGTGATCAGCGTGATGATCCAGAGCAGGACGTTGTGGAATTCGTGGACGCGTTCGGCAATGCGGGTCGCGGCAGGCTGGAAATTGAGAGCGCCGTCTTCCGGCAGGGCCGCCCATGCAGGCGCGGCAAACAGGCAGGCGGACAGGGCGGCGGTCAGGTGTCGCACGATATAAAACCTCGGTTCCGTTCGGATTCGGGCACTTCCTATACCAGCCTTGTCCTTTACCCCAGACCTTTCCACGCTCAAAATTGTCGCAGCGCATCGCCGCACAGGCGATTTCGTGCTAATTGAGGCGTTACCAAAACACAGGGAGAAGACCCATGTTACGTTCCCTCGTTCTCGTCTCTGCCATTGCCGCCCTTGCCCCGCTGGCTCAGGCGCAGGTGACGGTGATTGGCGGAGGCATTGCCCGCGACTGCTATGAAGCGGTCAAATTCAACCTCGGTCGCGCGTCGGATGCAGAGGAGTTGTGCACCCGCGCCATCCAGCTGGAAGCGCTGAATCTCTCGAACAAGGCGGCAACCTACACGAATCGCGGCGTGCTGCGGATGCGGCAGGGAAACTACGACGCGGCCCTGGCGGACTATGCGGCCTCGAAGAAGATGAAACCCACCACCGGAGCCACCTGGCTCAACGAGGGCGCCGCCTACATCTTCAAGAAGGATTTCAACTCGGCCCTCGCCTCGCTCGAAAAAGCGATCGAGCTCAATTCCGAGGATCTGTACGCTGCGTATTACAACCGGGCGATAGCCAAGGAGAATACCGGCGACGTTGAGGGAGCCTATTACGACTTCGTGAAATCGAAGGAGCTGAACCCTGAGTTTCCGGCGACGGACCGCCAACTTGCGCGCTTCACCGTCACCACGAATTAACCGAGATGTTAATTTTTTGTTGAGGCCTGCAACTTTGCTCATTTCGCTGCGTTTATATGAGGTGGATATAGCAGGAGTAGCAGGGATGAGACTGGCTTTGTTGATTGTCGCGTTCGCAACCCTTGTGGCGGCGGCCGGCTATTTCGGAATGGCGTCCCAGATCGCCGAAGGCTTCAAGGTTCTCACGTTCGCCTTTGGCGCCGTTATCATTATCGGCAGTATCGCCGGCGGGATACGGGTCTCTGGTCCGCGCCGCGCACCAAATCTTATTCCCCGCGTGCGCCGCCACACTGCCTGAGGCCTGAACCTTCAAGCTTGCAGCGCGGCGCAGACGGCCACATGTTGCAGGGATGACCGATACACCCCTGCCTTTCGATTTGACCTATGCCCTTCCCCTGCTTGCCGACGCCGCCAGAGGGGCTGATGACGCTGACCTCTATATCGAGCGCTCGCGCTCAGAGAGTTTCGTTTTCGATGACGGCCGGCTGAAATCGGCCGCCTATGACACAGACCAGGGCTTCGGCCTGCGCGTCGTGGCCGGCGAATCGCAAGGTGCGGGTTACGCCTCGCAGCTCACCCTGGAGGCGATACGGCGTGCCGCGGGCACCGCAGCGCAGGCAAAGCGGGGCTACTCCGGCAAGCTCGCTGCCGGCCCGCAGCCGACCAATCGCCGCCTCTATCCGCCGATCGACCCCACGCTCAACCCGGCCTTCACCGACAAGACGAATCTGCTCGCCGAAATCGATGCCTTCGCCCGCGCGG
>JBGTKN010000577.1:0-3211 GCA_041744615.1 Hyphomonas sp.
GGGCGAAGACGCGGGGCTTTCCGCTGTCCTACCACAATGTCTTCTTTTCCGGTGATTATGCGGGCGAATTCGACGCAGTGTTCCGGAGGCGAACGATTTCGGAGACACCGACCGTGTATGTCTGCGCGCAGGACCGCCACAGCGGAGTGCCGCCGGACGGCGCCGAACGGCTGCTGGTGCTGATCAACGCGCCGCCGGACGGGGACCTGAAGGAGATCGGTTTCTGGGAGAGCGAGACGACGGCTCCGCGCGTGACGGAGCTCATGTCGCGCTGCGGCCTCGAGATCGAAGGCGGCCTGGGCCAAGGGGTGGCCACCACCCCGGCGGGATTCGACGCGCTGTTTCCCGGCACGGGCGGAGCGCTTTACGGGCAGGCGAACCATTCCTCGATGGCGAGTTTCGTACGGCCTGGGGCGGCTTCGCGGATCGGGGGCCTCTATCTCGCGGGGGGCTCAGCGCACCCGGGCGCCGGTGTGCCTATGGCGACCTTGTCTGGCCGGCTCGCGGCCGCGCGGCTGCTGCGCGATTTCAGGCTTTCGAACTAACCGCGCGCCAGGCGGAAGCGTCCGGTACCAACTTGTCCACGACCTTGGCCGAGCAGAGCACACTCGGCACCCCTGCCCCTGGATGCGTGCCGGCGCCTACGAAGTAGAGGCCCTCGACATCCGGGCTGAGATTGTGCGGGCGGAACCAGGCACTCTGGAACAGGACCGGCTCCGGCCCGAAAGCGGCGCCCTTCGAGGAACAGAGACGGTCCCGGAAATCCAGCGGCGTCATGAACCGTTCACTGGCGATCTTGCTGCGCAGGCCGGGGAGCAGGTGCTCTTCCAGCCGCTCGGCGACGCGAGTGCGGAAACTTTCGGCAATCAGGGTCCAGTCGGCGCCGCTGTCGAGATTGGGCACGGGCGCGAGGACATAGAACGCGTCGCAGCCCTCCGGTGCGAGCGAGGGATCGCTGGCGGTCGGGCGGTGGAGGTAGAGGCTGAAATCCTCTGCCAACGTCTTGGTGCGGAAGATATCGTCCAGAAGACCCTTGTAGCGCGGGCCGAGAAGGATCGTGTGGTGGTCCACGTCCGGATACTGCGTCGTCGTTCCGAAGTACCAGACGAACAAGCTCATCGATTGGCGGATCGACCTGACCTTGCTGTCGGTCCAGACGCGGCGTTTTGAATTGCGAAGCAGCTTCGAATAAGTCCAGCCGACTTCGGCGTTGGAGACGACGAGATCGGCCGGGATTACTTCGCCGCCCACGAGCTTCACACCGGCGGCGCGTCCGTCCTGCGTGAGAATCTCGTCGACTTCGCAAGTATACAGCAGGCGATTGCCCTGCCCTTCGATCAGGTCCACGAGGCCGCGCACCAGCGCGCCGGTGCCGCCCACGGCATGGTGCACACCCCAAAGGCGCTCGAGATGCGAGATCAGGCAATAGTAGGACGAGGTGGTGAACGGGTTGCCGCCGACGAACAACGGATGGAACGAGAAAGCGATACGCAGCTTCTCGTTGGAGAAATAGTCTGCAACCTTTCCGTAGACGGAGCGGTATCCGCCGAGGCGGACGAGGTCCGGTGAGGCGGCGATCAGGGTCGAGAGTTCGTGGAAGGGCTCGGCCGCGAGCCGGGTGTAGGCGGCGTCAAAGATCTGCTCGCTGGATTTCAGGAACCGGTCGAAGCCGGCAAGGTCTTCCGGCGCGATGCGGGCGATCTCGGCGCGCGTCGCGTCCTCGTTCGCAAAGGCGGAGAAGACCGTGCCGTCGTCAAAACGGATACGGTAGAAGGGGTCGAGCGGGCGCAGGTCGATCTGGTCGCTGAACCGCTCGCCGCAGAGGGCCCAGAGTTCCTCGAACAGATGCGGCGCGGTAAGGATCGTCGGCCCGGCATCGAAGGTGAAGCCGTCCTGCCGGAAGGTGAACGCGCGCCCGCCGGGACCTTCGAGTTTCTCGACAATCGTGACCCGGTAGCCCTTGGCGCCGAGACGCACCGCGGCGGCGAGACCGCCGAAGCCGGAGCCGACCACCACTGCGTGCGGCGCTGCGTCGTCCCGCCTCGGCAAACCGCTCATTCCGTCCATGGGCTGATGTCTCGTTGCTGGGTCATGTGCCGGACTTCCGGGCCGGTAATGCGGCGTCCGCGAAGGCTGAGAAGATTGACGAGGCGACGCGGGCGGCGTCTTCCTCGTGCGCGAGATGGCCGAGGCCCGCCAGGCGATCGATGCTCGCGCCGGTATAGCGACGTGCAAGCTCTTCGGCATGCTCTGGCGGCACCGCGCGGTCGTTCAGGCCGATTATCTGATGCACGCTGAGTCCCGAACGCTCGAACGGCGCCAACACGCCGGAGACATCCCAGTTGGCCATCATCGACAGGGTGCCGGCAACATGGCGGGGATTGGCGAACAGGCGGCCATAGAATTCGAGATAGTCCGCCCCCGGACGGGACCCCGTACCTTCGATCAGGCGCGTTACGCGGGACGGGTCGCGCCCGCCTCGCGCGAGCGCGCGGGCGACCAGAGGATTGATCGCCAGCGCCTTCGCCATCACCGGCGCAATCAAGGCGGCGGGACCGCCGAACGGTTTCAGCGCGCCATTGATCGACACCGTGCCGCGCGGCATCGGATCGAGTTCCGGCGCGAGGCGCACGGCGATGGCGGCGCCGGCGGAATGGCCGATGATCAGTGAAGGCTTGAACGATTCTTGGGTCAGCAAGGCCTTTAGGGCACACACCATTCCGGGCAGCGAGGAATCAAGACGCCTGAGGCTCTGCGTGAAACCATGGCCGGGAAGGTCCGCCGCGAGCGTATCGAAGCGGGCGGCGAGAAGCGGGAGCAGGCCTGCCCAGGAATGGGTCGAGGCGCCGGTGCCGTGAAGCAGCAGGACGTGCTCACCCTTCCCCGCGCGCTGGACGTGCCACCGGGTCGTCGCCGCTTCGACGAAGCGGCTGTGGGCGCGGTTCGGCCAGTCCCTGCCTTCTGTTGCCCAGTCCAGTCCCTTGGCCACGGGCGCTACTCCAGCAGCAGGCTGCGCACGTCGCGCGAAACACGCGCGGCGTCGGCGACGGGCAGCGGGCGGTAGATGGCGCCCATCTCGGTACTGATCATTTCGGCCTGCGCGCTCGGGCGCTTGGAAATGTCGAAGAACAGGACGGGCTCCTGGAGGGATTTCAGCCGCCGCGCCATGTCGCGCGCGTCCTCGGCGGCGCGTTCGCGGCCCGGACTTCCG
>JBGTKN010000578.1:0-3873 GCA_041744615.1 Hyphomonas sp.
GCTTGCCACCCGGGCCATCATGGCGGACCTGCGCGTCGGGGTCGCCGGCATAGGCGCCTCGGGGCCTGCGCCCTTCTCGAAGGCGGACCGTTCGCGCTTCCTCTCGGCGCTGGATACGGCCCTCGTTGCGGTCCGGAAGGCGGCAGGGTAGGGCGCCCGCACACTTGCCCTTAACGGGCGCCGTGGTATGGGCGGCGGATGAGCCAGATCACGCTTCACCAGGGGGATCTCCCCAAAGGCCTCTCGTTCGGCCCCGTCGTCGCCGTCGACACCGAGGCGATGGGCCTCAATCCGAACCGGGATTACCTGACGCTGGTGCAGCTGTCGGCCGGTGATGGCACCGCCCATCTGGTGCAGCTGACGCGCGATTTTGATTGCCCGAACCTCAAGGGGCTGATGACCGATCCCAAGGTCGTCAAACTGTTCCACTTTGCACGCTTCGACGTTGCAATGATGCGCAAATGGATGGGAATCACGGTCTCGCCTATCTGGTGCACCAAGATCGCCTCGCGCCTGGCGCGCACTTATACCGACAAGCATGGACTGAAGGATGTCGCCCGCGAGATTGCCGGGATCGACTTGTCGAAGGCCCAGCAGAGCTCTGATTGGGGCGCTGCCAAGCTGTCCGACGCGCAAATTCAGTATGCTGCGTCCGACGTTCTCTACCTCCACCAGATCAAGGCCGGACTGGAAGGCATGCTCGTGCGCGAGGGCCGCACCGGCCTCGCCGAGGCCTGTTTCGGCTTTCTGCCTGTCCGGGCCGAACTTGATCTCGCCGGCTGGGGCGAGGAAGACATATTCGCCCATTCCTGACCCTCTGCGGCCCACGCTTTCGCTCCGGCCCCATCGCGGCTAAGCATATTGCCTGAAAGCATCGCAGGATCAGGCCGCCCCGGACATGGACGCCAGCCTTCACCACGACCCCGCCACGCTCTGGGCCCCGAGGCGCCAGCTGACGCTCGCGCAGGCGCGCCGCCGGTCGGGACGCGTTCAGTCTCTGCGCTATGCGCTGGTTGGCGCAGCGGCGATTTCGATCGGTCTGTTCCTCGGTTTCGTCATCCGCAGCGCGCTCAGCCAGGATGCCGCCCCACCGGTCCTGCAGGACGATGACGCCGTGACGATGATCAATCCGCGCTTCACCGGGCGCGATTCGGCCGGCCAGGTGTTCACGATCACCGCCGACGCCGCCCAGCGCCGGCGCGCCGAGAACGGCGCCGTCGACCTCGTCAATCCGGTGATGCGCGATGGCAAGGGCGCCGAACTGAAGGCACCGACCGGTTTCTATGACCGCGACAAGGGCGTGCTCGAGCTTTATGAAGCGGTGAACATCACCGACAGCGGCGGCTATTCCTTCATCAGCCGCGGCGCTCGGATGATCCTCGGCGAGAACCGGGTGGAGGGATTGTCACCTCTTGAAGGCAAGGGCCCTCTTGGCGATATCCGGTCAGACTCGTATGAAATTCTCGACGGCGGCAACCGGATTGTCTTTGAAGGCAATGTGCGCACCGTGATCTATCCTCAACCGGCTGACGAGGCCGCAACGTCTGAAAGTGAGCAAGATGGCACTCCTTAAAGCCGCCGGCGCAGCCCTTTGCCTCGCTCTTCTGGGCGCGCCCGCCCTTGCCCAGATCTCCTCGGAGGGCGGCCCGATCTACATCAACTCGTCGCGCACCGAGAGCCTCGAGAACGAGCGCAAGGTGCTGCTCGTCGGCAATGTCGACATCCAGCAGGGCACGGCGCGCCTGCGGGCCGATACGGTGACGATCCGCTTCCTGAGCAAACCGGCCGGCGCCGCCGCCGGCTCCAGCATCGTGGGTGGTTTCGGCCAGGTCGAGAATATCGTGGCCGAGGGAAATGTTTACTACGTGACCCCCGAACTGAAAGCAAAAGGTGACCGGGGCGTTTACGAACTCGCCACCGACACGATCACGATGACCGGCAAGGTCGCCCTGATGCGTGAACGCGACGTGGCCGAGGGCGAAACCCTCCGGATGGAGGTGAAGAACCGCCGCACCACGCTGGAAGGCGGCTCCGGACGCACTCGGATGGTGATCGACCCGTCAACCCAGCCCGTCCAGAACCAGTGAATTTGACGGAGCCGGTGAAAGCGATCTTAAGCATGGCCGGTTAAGGCTGTGGAAGGCCGGACAACGGCCGTGGATGGATGGAAATCGGGATGAACGAAGCGGCCGAAGGCCTGGTAGTCAGCAATCTTGCCAAATCCTTTGGCAAGCGCCAGGTCGTCCGCGACGTGTCCCTCTCCCTTGCCCGCGGCGAAGTTGTCGGCCTGCTCGGACCCAACGGGGCCGGCAAGACCACCTGTTTCTACATGATCATGGGACTGATCGGGGCCGATTCCGGCGCGATCTCCATCGACGGCGAGGATGTCACCCGCCTGCCGATGTATCAGCGCGCCCGCCTGGGCGTTGGATACCTGCCCCAGGAGGCCTCGATTTTTCGAGGCATGAGTGTGGAAGAAAACGTCATGGCTGTTGCGGAGCTTGTCGAGAAAGACAGCGCCGCCTGCCGGGCCCAGGTCGACAGCCTGCTCAGTGAATTGCACGTGGAACATCTGCGCAAGCAGCCGGCGACGTCCCTTTCGGGCGGTGAACGGCGGCGTGTGGAAATTGCGCGTGCCCTCGCATCCCGTCCGAGCTTCATGTTGCTGGACGAACCGTTCACCGGCATTGACCCGCTCGCCATTTCTGACATTTCCGACCTTGTCCGCTTTCTCAAGCAGCGCGGCCTCGGCGTTCTCATCACGGACCACCAGGTTCGCGAGACGCTGCAGATCGTGGACCGGGCCTATGTGATGTATGATGGCGCCGTCCTGTTTGATGGCACGCCGGAAGACGTGCTTCGCAACGAGGACGTTCGCAGGGTCTATCTGGGTGAGCAGTTCGCCGCTTGATCTCAGGGGGCAGGGCCAATGGCCATGAAACATTCTCTCGACATGCGCCAGGGCCAGTCCCTGGTGATGACGCCGCAGCTCCAGCAGGCGATCAAGCTGTTGCAACTCTCCAACCAGGAACTTGCCGAATTCGTCGAGGCTGAACTCGAGCGCAATCCGCTGCTGGTGAAGGTCGAAGGCGAAGCGACGCCGGCTGCGGAAGCGGTTGAGACGCAGCGCAGCGAGGAGCGCGAGCGCGATGAGAGCGCCGGCCAGAGCGAAGCGCGCGAACAGCTCGACGCGCCCGGCGAGGATGTTTATGAGCCCGGCACCGGGTCGGACGCCGGCGTGACGGCCGATGCCTCCGGGCCGTCCGCCAAGACTGACTGGTCGACTGCGGGAAGTGGTCAGTCCTCGGAAGATTTCGACTATACCGCCAACCTCTCCAGTGATGTGACGCTGGCCGAGCATCTGCACCAGCAGCTGAATTTTGCAGGCTTGTCGAACGCTGACCGGCTGATTGCCGCGCGGCTGATCGACGAGACCGACGAGACCGGCTATCTGCGTGCGCCGCTGGAAGATATCGCCAGATCCCTCGGCGCCGATATCGCCAATGTCGAGGCCGTACTCGGTGTCTGCCAGGGCTTTGACCCGACCGGCGTGATGGCGCGCTCGGTTCCCGAATGCCTCGCCTTACAGCTGAAGGACCGCGGCCGGCTTGATCCGGCGATGCAGGCAATGCTCGACAATCTCGGCCTTGTGGCCAAGCATGACATTAAGATGCTGATGGATGTCTGCGGCGTCGACAAGGCGGATATCCAGGACATGTTGCTGGAACTTCGCCAGCTGTCGCCGAAGCCGGGCGCGGGCTTTTCCAGCGATACGACCGTGGCGGTGGCGCCCGACGTTTACATCCGCGAATTGCCCAATGGTATGTATGCGGTCGAACTGAACTCCGAAACGCTGCCGCGCGTGCTGATGGA
>JBGTKN010000579.1:0-2591 GCA_041744615.1 Hyphomonas sp.
CCCGCGCACCCTAACCGCCGCCCCCGCGCCTTGTCACCTTGTGCGTCTCAGCGGGCCCGCTTCAGGTCCGGTGGCAGCGCTTCCCCGGCGAGGCTGACCAGCGCCTCGTCCAGCGCAATGATCTGCTGGCCGTTGGAGCCAAGGCGGCGCAGCGCGAGTTTGCGCTCTTCCGCTTCGCGCGCGCCGACGACCGCGATCACGGGCACCTTCTGCAGGGAGTGCTCGCGGACCTTGTAATTGATCGTCTCGTTGCGCGTGTCGACCTCGACCCGGAGACCGGCTTTCCGCAACTCAGCCGCTGCCTCCTCGGCATAGTCTGCAGCTGTGTCAGAGATCGCCGCGACCACCACCTGCACCGGCGAGAGCCACATCGGGAAGGCGCCGGCATAGTTCTCGATCAGCACGCCGATGAAGCGCTCGAGCGATCCCAGGATCGCACGGTGCAGCATGACGGGGCGATGCTTCTGCCCGTCCTCGGCGATGTACTCCGCGCCAAGCCGTTCGGGCAGCACATAGTCAAGCTGGATCGTGCCGCACGTCCAGGACCGGCCAATGGCGTCCTTCAGCTGGAAGTCGAGCTTGGGCGCATAGAAGGCTCCATCGCCGTCCGCAATCACCGGTTCGACGCCCGCAGCACGCGCAGCGTTCAGCATCTGCGCCTCGGCCTTGTCCCAGAACTCTTCCGATCCTGCGCGCTGTTCGGGGCGCGTGCCCAGCGAGATGTGATCGCGCTCGAGGCCGAAATCCGAATGTATGGACGAAGCGAGCTTGATGAAGTTCGCCGTCTCTTCCTCGATCTGGTCTTCGCGGCAGAAGATGTGCGCATCGTCCTGCGTGAAGGCGCGCACGCGCATCAGCCCGTGCAGTGCGCCCGACGGTTCGTACCGGTGGCAGGCGCCGAACTCGGCCATGCGCAGTGGTAGGTCGCGGTAGCTCTTCTGACCGAATTTGAAGATCTGCACGTGGCCCGGGCAGTTCATCGGCTTGAGCGAGAGCGTCTCTTCTTCCGCTGTCTCGCAGACGAACATGTTCTCGCGGTACTTGTCCCAGTGGCCGCTTTTCTCCCAGAACGTCCGTTCAAGGACTTGCGGCGTGCGCACTTCGACATAGCCCGCCTCCTGCAAGCGGCGGCGGACATAGGCCTCGATCACCTGCCAGAGCGTCAGCCCCTTCTGGTGCCAGAACACCATGCCCTTGCCCTCTTCCTGCATGTGGAAGAGGTCGAGCTGGCGGCCCAGCTTGCGGTGGTCGCGCTTCTCCGCTTCTTCGAGGCGGTGGAGGTGTTCCTTCAGGTCTTTCTCGTTGGACCAGGCCGTGCCGTAGATGCGCTGCAGCATCTCGTTGTTGCTGTCACCGCGCCAATATGCGCCGGCCAGCTTCATCAACTTGAAGGCCTTCGGCAGCTTGCCCGTTGAGGGCAGGTGCGGTCCGCGGCACAAGTCGCTCCACTGGTCGCTGTGAGCGTAGAGGGTGATGGCCTCGCCCGGGGGAATGATGTCGTCGATGATCTGTGCCTTGTAGGCTTCTCCGATCGCCTTGAAGTGGGCAATGGCGTCATCCTTGCCCCAGACCTGCCGCTCAATCGGCAGGTCGCGGTCGACGATCTCGCGCATTTTCGCTTCGATCTTTTCGAAGTCGTCTGTCGAGAACGGCTCCTTGCGGGCGAAGTCGTAATAGAAGCCGTCATCGATGACTGGGCCGATCGTCACCTGCGTGCCGGGAAAAAGTTCCTGCACGGCCTGGGCGAGGACATGGGCGGCGTCATGGCGGATCAGTTCGAGGCCGTCAGCGTCCTTGTCCGTGACGATGGCGACCGTGGAGTCGCCATCGAGCGGACGTTTCAGATCGCGCAGTTCGCCGTTCACACGGGCGGCCAGCGCCTTCTTGGCGAGGGATTTCGAGATGCTCTCGGCAACATCGTAGGGCGAGGCGCCATCCGCGAATTCGCGTTTGGAGCCATCAGGCAGCGTGACGTTTATCATCGGTCTTCGTTTCTCAGGTTTGCCGCACACGCGGCGAATTCGGGTGATCCGGCTGGGGCATCTGGCGCGGCCACGCTTAACGCGGCTTTGCCGGGATTCCCACCCTGTTTTCAGAGCGGTTGCCGGGCGTGTCAGGAATTCAGCGGGTGCATGAAGGGGCGCGCACACGAGGGTGCGGGCCAAGGGCGCTTCAGGCACCCTGGCGAGTTCGCGTGGTAAGACCGGTGAAGAAGCGGAACGCGTTCATGTTGGGGGATATGTCACGCCTCGGGGCTGGATTCAACCAGCCCTCCTGAACCATCTCTCGGGCCGGAGGCCCAGTCCCCGTAGCGCCAGGGCTGCCAGAACGGAACGGAAGGTTTCATTTCCGGCGCTGGGTCGTAGCCATGACTTCCGCCCGGACGACACCGGATAAACCGGGCGAGCGCCATCCAGCCACCGGGCCACCAGCCGTGGCGCGCCACGCATTCGGCGCCGAACTCGCTGCAGGTCGGCGTGTGCTGGCACCGCGCGCCGGCGAGCTGGAACAGCTGGCTGGGGCCGTGCTTGTAGACGGTGAGAAGTGTGTAGGCTGTGCGGCGCCGCAAGCCCATTTCAGACTGCGGCCCG
>JBGTKN010000580.1:0-2940 GCA_041744615.1 Hyphomonas sp.
GCGCGCCCGGGCGATCTGCACCAGTTCGCGGCCCCGGCGCACGGCGCCTTCGCGGACCGGGCCGGGCAGCACGCCCTGCTTGATCAGGCCTTCGAGGAGGGCTTCTTCATCGGCGAATTTCAGCGCGTCGAGCGCGTCCCAGTCTACCGGGAGCGAGGCGAGGGTATCGGGCATGGGAATCGGCGAACTCACTGGGAAAGAGGCAAAGTTTTGCGCCGGCGGCGCAGGCTTGGCGAATGAATACCTGTGTCCGGGGCTGGCTGCGAGCGGAATTTGACGGCAGTGGGCCTCTTTACGCACTGGCGCAACGCCGCCACATTGCGCCGCGAACGGCCCGCGGGGGGCCCCGATGAAACGTCCAGTGGGAGATGCCATGCGCATCATGCTCGTGACTGACGCCTGGGACCCCCAGGTCAACGGCGTCGTGCGCACAATGAAGCGCATTATCGCCGAGACTGAGGCGATGGGCCATGTCTGGGAGATCGTGCACCCCGGCGCGGGCTTTATGACGATGCCGCTGCCAACCTATCCCGAGATCAAGATGGGCCTGTGGGGCCGGCCGCGGATCAGCAATATCTTCCACGAGTTCGAACCGGACGCCGTGCACATCGCGACGGAAGGCACGCTGGGCATGGCGGCGCGGGCGGTGTGCCTGACCGAGAAACACCCGTTCTCGACAGCCTATCACACGCGGTTTCCGGAATACGTTTCGGCACGGCTGCCGATTCCGGTGAGCTGGGGTTATTCCTTTGTGCGCTGGTTCCACAAATACTCCGGCAAGGTGATGGTGGCTACGCCTTCGCTGATGACCGAACTGGAAGGTCACGGCTTTTCGAATCTCGTCGCCTGGAGCCGGGGTGTGGACACCGAAACCTTCACGCCGTTGAAGCGTGTCGAACAAGGCCAGCCGGGCGATCCGTTCGCGGGCCTCACGCGGCCGATCTTTCTGAATGTCGGGCGAGTGGCGGTCGAGAAGAATATCGAAGCCTTTGCCGAGTTGGACCTGCCTGGCACCAAGGTAATCGTCGGCGACGGGCCGCAGCTGGAAGAGCTGAAGAAGAAGTACAGGGACGCGGTTTTCATGGGCGCGAAGTTTGCCGATGAACTCTCAGCGATCTATGCGAGCGCGGACGTTTTCGTGTTCCCGAGCCTTACTGATACGTTCGGACTGGTGGTGCTGGAGGCGATGGCGGCGGGCACGCCGGTGGCGGCGTTTGACGCGACCGGGCCGCGCGATGTGATCCCCGGTTCCGGCGCCGGCACAATAACACCGCTGACCGGAGACCTTGCCAAGGGTGCCCTCGATTGCCTGTCGCTGAGCCGCGAGACGGCGCGGGCGCATGCCGAGACATATAGCTGGCGATCCTGCGCGGAAGTGTTCCTGGAGAACCTGCAGCCCCTGCCTCCACCGCAACGGCGCCGCTTCTGGCACAAGATCCGTATACGGAGACGCAAGGTGAAGCCGGAAGAAGTTCCGAACTAGCTCTCACTTCCCATTGCGCAGCAATGGAAGATGATGCGCTGCAGAGCGAAAGACTTCCGTCAAGGCGTCGCTACTGCGCCTGTCTTCAGCGTGGCGGCAACTTCCTGGGCCTTGCCGAGCTCCGCTTCGTGCAGCGGGATGAGGCCTTTTTCGATCAGGTAGCCGTCTTCGCCCGCGGCGCCATCACTCACCGATTCGGCGACGAATTCAGCGAGGCCGGGGACGAGGGCGAGGTTCTGGTCCTTGACATAGAAGTACATCACCCGGGCGAGGCCGTACTGGCCGTTGGTGATGTTTTCGAAGGTGGGCTCGACACCCCCGAGGAGGGCGCCTTTGACGCGGTCACCGTTCTGCTCGAGGAAGGAGAAGCCGAGCACGCCGATGGCATCCGGCGACTTGACCAGTGCCTGGACGATGGCGGTGTCGTTCTCGCCGAAATCGACCCAGGCACCATCGGTGCGCACCGTGTGGGCGCGGGACTTGAAGGCTTCCGGGTCGGCCTCCTTCAGGACAGCGAGCTGCGGGATCTCGGCCGCGCCGAGTTCCATGCCGAGTTCGACAAAGGCGTCGCGCGTGCCAGATGTCGGCGGCGGGCCGAGGACCATGATTGGCTTGGCGGGCAGGTTCGGAGCGACTTCGTTCCACATCTTGTAGGGGTTCGGCTGGAAGCCGCCCTGCCCGTCCGGGATATCTTTGGCGAGGGCGAGATAGAGTTCCTGCTTGGTCAGATCGTAGGCGAGCCCTTCCTTAGCGTTGGCGACAACGATGCCGTCATAACCGAGCGGGATTTCAGTGATCGAGCTGACGCCGGCGGCGACGCAGAGATTGCGCTCGGAATCCTTGATCGGTCGGGACGCGTTGGCGATCGAGGGCTGGGCCGGGCCGACCCCGGCGCAGAAGGCCTTGAAGCCGCCGCCGGTGCCGGTCGATTCGACAATCGGGGTTGAGAAGGACGTGGTCGCACCAAACCGTTCGGCAATGGTGCGCGAGAAGGGCGACACCGTGGAGGAGCCAACGATCTTGATCTTCTGGTCCGCCGAGGCGGCGCCGGCCACCGGAATGGCCTGCGAAGCGGAATCGTCCTCGAGTTTCGACAGGTCACTCTGGCCGCAGGCGGCCACGGCCAGGAAAACAGCCACCGGAATGGCCGACTTGAAAAAGTCCTTGAACATGTCTCGTCTCCAGTACCTTTTACCCGCAATAGCGGGGGATTCGGGACTTCGCCATACGCCTCTCATGTGACAGTTGCAGCCTAAAAACGTGACAGTTTTGCGACACACTCTCGGAACCCAAAAAAACTTCTTGCGCGCCCGGGGATTACCCCCTACATGCACGTTCGAAATTGATGTGGCGGACATCTGGGCTAACCCGACAAAAAGGGGGGCCCCCTGTACTAACGCCCAAAGCTGGTTTGAAGCCCTTTGGAGGTTAGGTGTCATGCGCACTTACGCTACCCC
>JBGTKN010000581.1:0-1599 GCA_041744615.1 Hyphomonas sp.
GCCGTGACGGCGACGCAGAGTTTCGGCCGGACCCGGGCGCCGCCCGGAAAGACCGAGTGGCGAATGGCGCGGCCCAGCAACGGCGGTGCCCCGAGGCCCTCAGCGCCCGCCACGGAGCGCTCGAGTACGCGTTCGATCAAAGTCTCAACGTCCATGCGTCCTCCGATATGTCATCTTATGTTGTCATTCTTGACTGTCAAACTGAATTGACGTTTTCTGTTTTCAAGAGGGATTGCGGATGGCCAATGCGAAACCAGCGCACGCGCCGCTGCCTCATCTGTTCGACACAGCAACTCCGCCCGGCGGGTATACATGGTGGTATGCCGACGGGTTGAGCCGGGATGGCGACTTCGGCTTCACCGTGATTGCCTTCATCGGCAGCGTATTTTCGCCCTACTATGCCTGGTCCGGCCGGGGCGACCCTTACAATCACTGCGCCGTGAATGTCGCGCTGTACGGCCGCAATCACAGCCGATGGGCGATGACCGAACGCGGACGCGGTGATCTGCAGGCGGACGAATCGAGCCTGCGCATCGGTCCAAGCTCGCTGCACTGGGACGGGACGACGCTGACAATTGACATCGCCGAACGGGGGATGCCGGTGCCCCTTCCCGTGCGCGGCCATATCCGGATCACGCCGCGCGCACTGAACACGCAAGTGTTCCAGCTGGACTCGGCCGGCGCGCATGCCTGGCAGCCGATTGCGCCGTCTGCTGAGGTGGAGGTGGAGTTCAGTGCGCCGGGTCTGCGCTGGCGGGGCGATGCTTATGTGGATACCAATCGCGGGCAATCGCCGATCGAGGACGCGTTCCGCTACTGGGACTGGTCGCGCGTGCAGTCCGCCGACGGGCACACGGCGATCCTCTACAATACGGTGGAGCGCAGCGGGACCGAACGCGGGCTCGCGCTGATGTTCGCGCCGGACGGAAGCCATCAAACGTTCGATCCGCCGCCGAAGGCAAAGCTGGCCTCGACGCCGGTTTTCCGGATCAGACGGACGACGCGGGCGGGCAGCGACACACGCATTCGCCTCGGACGCACACTCGAGGATACGCCCTTCTACAGCCGCTCGATCATCGAGAGCGATCTGCTCGGCGCCCGCGCGGCGGGTGTGCACGAGAGTTTTGACGGCGACCGACTGGCGATGGGGCTGGTCAAACTGATGCTGCCCTTCCGTATGCCGCGGCGACCCATCAACACATAGACGTCAGCCCTTGGTTTCAGCAGCTGCAGCGGCGGCCTCTTCGGCCTTGCGTTTTTTGATCGTGCGGTTGGTGCTCCAGAGTTCCCAGAAGCCCCAGGCGAGCGCGGAGCCGCTGAAGATCACGAGTTCGAGCAGGAAGAGGCTGTGCATAGGGTCAACCCTGTCCGGGATAGAGATCGCGTTGTTCCAGTCTCAGAAATAGATCGATCGCCCATGGCGCCGAGCCCGCTTTGGGCAGGTCCGCGAAAACCGGAGGCGGCGCGGGCGCTGCCTCGACGGCATCGATCAAGAAATGGCATTCGGGCGCGGGCGGGGCATAGCGGTTGGCTTCGCCGGGGCGGCCAGGAATGAAGGAGCCGGCGGCGAGGGCGATCTTGCGGCGCTTCGAGACGACG
>JBGTKN010000582.1:0-3366 GCA_041744615.1 Hyphomonas sp.
GTAGGCGCCGGCTGGGTCGGCGAACATCTCGGCTGGCGTACGGTCTATTATGGCGCGGCGGCCATCATGTTCCTCGTCACCTTCCTCCTGCCGCGCATCATGGAAGATCGCGACAAATCCGAAGCGCCGCCGATCCGGCAGAGTCATGTCGCACTGGTCCTGTCGGTGTTTCCGATCATCCGTCAGTACCCGGAGGTTCTCCTTTCGGGCACGATCCAGGGCCTCGGCTTCGGGATATTCCTTGCGGTCTGGCTGGGGCTCGGTCTGCATCTGACAAGCCCCGAGATGGGCTACGGCGCCGATACCGTGGGCTACCTAGCTGCCATCTCCCTGCTGAACCTCGTCACCACGCCCGCTCTCGGAGCCTGGGCGGACCGGACAGGGCCGCGCAAGGCGCGCTTCCTCATCTCGCTGGTCCAGTTCGGCGCCGTCGCGCTGCTCGGCGTGTTCGGTCACAGTCTCTGGCTGCTGCTTATGCCGCTCCTGATCATGAACCTGATCGGCCCGCTGATCGATATCACCGGGCGGATGACCTTTCTCAGTCTCGCGTCGGACGTGCGCACTCGACTGATGACAGCGTACATCGTGCTGATGTTCGTGGGCGGCGGGCTGGCCAGCTGGGCGGCGACCTGGGTCTATGAATTACAAGGCTGGCATGGCACGGCGCTACTGACGGCGGCGATGTCAGCAGCGCTGGTCGCACTTTCTTTCTCCGCGATGCGCTTAACGCGCGACAGGGCGTGACGGCGCGAGCGTGCGGTGGCAAAGTCGGCAAAAAGGGAGACACCATGAGCGACATTCTCAAAGGCGCGCTGCGCAGCCCGGTCAACCTGCTGACCGAGCAAAAATATGCCGGTCACAAATCCCTCCACGACGACGCCGAAGCCGCGCGCCTCGGTATCAAGGCCGGGCCGGTCGAAGGGCCGACGCATTTTTCGCAGTTCGTGCCGCTGCTGGCTGAAGTCTGGGCCAACGCCTGGTATGAACGCGGCTGCTTCTCGGCCCACTTCCTCAACATGGTGTTCGAGGGCGAGAAAGTCCGCGCCGAGATCGACAAGCCGGCGCCGGGCGCCACCCGCACTATGTGCCGCGCCTTCAAGGAAGACGGCACGCCGGTTCTGGAGGCCAGCGCCAGTCTCGGTCCGGGCCATGGCGATACGCTGCTCGAAGAGCGCATGAAAAAACTGCGCCCGGCAGGCGACCTCGTCATCCTCGCGGACCTGAAGATCGGCATGACCGGCCGCGACAACGAACTCGTCAGCATGGGCCCGGACCAGCACATGGGCGACCTCTATCCCTTTTCACTGGCTGACAAGCTGAAGGTGATCACAGAGACCCACTCGATGTATTCGGACGCAAAGGCCTCGCCTTGGGGACGCGCGGTGATCCCGCTCGAAATGGTCAGCGTGCTGGCCAATTATTCCAGTCACGGCGCCCGCTTCCCGGTGAAAAACCCCAGCATCGGTCTCTTCGCGGATCTCGAGATTCGCATGATCGACGGCCCGCTTTTCGTGGGAGAGGAATACCTCCTGCGCCGCGAAATCGTCGCCCTGTCGGAATCTCGGCGCGTCGAGAATTACTGGGTCCGCACCGGCATCTTTGATGCGAAAGGCGAGACGCAGAAGGCGGAAATGCTGCTCAATCATGGCGTAATGAAAGCCAGCTATCCACACTATCCGGCTGAGCGCCTCGCATGACACCTGCCGCCTTCCGCAAGCACGCGCTTTCCCTTCCGGGAACGGAGTGTGTGCAGCAGTGGGGCGATGACCAGGTCTACAAGATTGTCGGAAAGATGTTCGCCATGACTGACAAGGCCTTCACAAAGATTTCGTTCAAGTGCAGCAACGAGGCCTTCCATATCCTCACCGAATCCGGCGCCGCCATCCCCGCGCCCTATCTCGCCCGCGCCAAATGGGTGCAGGTCGGGCCGCAAGCGCTGCCAGACTCCGAACTGCGCCAGCGTATCAAGCAGGCCTACGCAATTGTCCGCGCTAGACTGACCCGGAAGGTGCAGGCCACGCTTCCCGATTTCAAGGACTGAGCCCATGGCGTTTGAAACGATCCTCTACAGCGCGCAGGATGGTCACGCGCGCATCACGCTCAACCGGCCCGCCAAGCTGAACGCGCTTTCTTATGTCATGCAGTCCGAACTTGCCGCCGCGCTCTGGGAGGCAGACAATGACACGTCCGTACACAGCGTAATCCTCGAAGGTGCCGGTCGGGCTTTCTGCGCGGGGTATGACCTCTCGGGCGCAGACGGTGAGGTGCCGGTCTCGCCGGTCGAGGACAAGGCGGCAAAGTCCTATCGCGGCCACCGGTCCATCGACGACGATGCCTGGCAGCTGGAGCGCCAGCAGCGCTGGCGCATGGCGATCTTTGACATGCACAAGCCGGTCATTGCCAAGGTCCACGGCTATTGCCTCGCGGGCGGTTGCGACCTGGCCTTGATGAGCGACATGGTGATCGCCGCCGATACCGCCACCTTCGGCTTTCCGCCGGCGCGAGACCTCGGCGCGCTGCCGAACCAGTTCTGGGTCTACCATTGCGGCCCGCAATGGACGAAGCGCCTGATGCTCACCGGCGACACCGTGACCGGCAAGGAGGCGCAACAGATCGGCCTCGTGATGAAGGCCGTGCCCGAGGCAGACCTCGAGGCCGAAGTCACCGGCCTCGCCTCGCGCCTCGCCCTGATCGACCCAGACCTCCTCTCCGCCAACAAGCGCATCGTGAACCTCGCCATGGAGCTGATGGGCGCCCGCACGCTGCAACGCCTCGCCGTCGAAAACGACGTCCGTGGACATAACACCCGCGCCGCTGGCGGCTTCCGCAAATCCGTCGCCGAGAACGGCCTCAAACCTACCCTCCGCGCCCGCGACGCCGCCTTCGGCGACGGCCGCGCGAAGGTCGACGGGACGGAGCGGCGGGACGCGGACGGGCGGTTGATAGAGGATTGAGGGCGGAAACTGGCGCGACCGTCAAGATTGGCCCTAATCGGCCGCTTGCTACATGACGAGACTGGCATGAAAACCATCGGGCAGATCACAGAAATCGGCGTGGTATCCCAATGACCGGGCTACCCTGGTCATCGGTTAGTCATTCGGCAGACTGGTTTGCGGATTTTCGCGCCCGAGGACGCGCACGATCAATACGCCACTGGCCTCGACCCGAAAATAGATAGAATGCGCGACATACACCGAGCGGCGATAGCCAGCGCGGATATGATCAACCTCTTGCCATAGCTGCGGAGTATTCGCGATCTGCGCCAGGCGTGCGATCAGCCCGTCATAATATTCGTCCGCCACATTCACGCCGAAGCGATCAATGCCCCACTCGTACAAGCGTTCGAGGTCCGCATCGGCCGCCTGT
>JBGTKN010000583.1:0-5772 GCA_041744615.1 Hyphomonas sp.
TCAACGCTGCAGCGATGACGCTGCGGGCGGGTGACAGAATTTTCTTCATGAGGTTTGCCTCTCACTCTCCAAACGGTCGCGCTCAGCCGGCGCGCAAATTCCTGGGTCTTGGGCGCACCTGCTGGCGAGGGCGTCCCGATGGTTCTTCGGTTCAAACACAAACGAACCGGCAGTTGGATGTGGAAGTGGATGGATGAACCCCATCACCTCCCCTGACTTTTCTGGAGCGCTATTCGCTCTCTTTATATTGAAGCTCTCGCTCGGCCAACTTCTGTGACCAACCGCGAAAGGCCTTAGCGACGAACCTCAACGGTAACAATCCTCTAATTGCGGATCAATCGCGCTTTACGATTCGTTTAGAAAATAACCGGGGCGTGCGCGAACGCAATCATTGGGACGCAGTAAGCCTTCCAATGATGACAGTGGTATAATCGCGGCGGCGCCGCAATGACAACGTTGCTAAAACTGACGCGGGAGTCATTCTGGGCGATTGGCTGGGGTGCTAGGATTCGAACCTAGGGTGGCGGTACCAAAAACCGCTGCCGTACCACTTGGCTACACCCCAACTGTGGAGTGCGCGAAATAGCTACTCTTTGTGTTGCTGGCAACTCCCGAAACGCGCTTCACCTGCGAAGGCCCTGCACCCGGCGCGCCATTGCCTTGAGCGCCGGAGAATCCAGATAGCCTGCAGACCAACCCTTTACTTTTTATCGATTAACAACAATATCGACAATCGAGATAACCCGGACTCCAGAACCAGCAGAGGAATTGCCCCGGTCATGAGAACCTTCTTCCTGTCTATGGCAGGTGCTTTTGTTGCGATGATCCTGTTCGTGGTCGTCGGGTTTGGCCTGCTGATGATGCTGATCATCGGCG
Organism: Hyphomonas sp.; assembly: GCA_041744615.1. Classification (GTDB taxonomy): domain Bacteria; phylum Pseudomonadota; class Alphaproteobacteria; order Caulobacterales; family Hyphomonadaceae; genus Hyphomonas. The sequence goes on from JBGTKN010000583.1 coordinate 877, forward strand.
CGGCGAGCTCGAAGCCGGCCCGTCCGGACAATGTGGTCCTGTCGCTCGACCTGAATTCAAGCCTGCCCGACCAGGCGCCGGTGGGCGGCTTTGCGGCCTTTTCGGGCATTCCGGGGTTCACGGACATTCTGATCAAGCTCAAGGCCGCCGAAACGGACAAATCCGTCAAGGGCATCTACCTGCGCGGCTCCTACACCGGCATCGGCACCTCTCGCGCCGAAGAACTACGCACGGCGCTGCAGAGTTTCCGCAGTTCCGGCAAGTTCGTCATCGCCCACACGCAGGGCATGATCGGCCTCGGTGGTCCGTCCGCATATCATTCGATCGCCGCCGCTGAAGAAATCTGGATGCAGCCGGGATCGGACTTCATGATCAACGGCGTGACCTTCGAGACCGAATTCCTGAAAGGGCTGTTCGAAAAGATTGGCCTTACTCCGCAGATCTATGCGCTTTACGAATACAAGAACGCGCCAAACTCCTACAATGAAACTTCGTACACGGAGCCTCACCGCGAAGCCCTCGAAGGCCTCGCCACCTCGCTCTGGAATACGGCGCTCACGGACATTGCGGCCGACCGCGGCATGCAGGTGCCGGCGCTGAAGGCCATGCTGGAATCCGGCCCGAAATCCGCCGAAGCTGCGCTGGATGCGAAGCTCGTCGACAAGCTCGGCTGGCCGGAGGATGCCGAAGAGGCAGCCCTCGAACGCGCCGGCGACAACGCCGAACTGGTTGACCTCTTCTATTACACGTCCCCGCCCTCGAAAGCCAAAGCCCGGGATGGCATGATCGCCATCGTCGGCGGCGAAGGCGCCGTTGTCACCGGCGGCGGCGGATCCAGCTCACCCTTCTCCGATGCTCCCGGCTTTGCATCTGACGTCATTGCCCGCGCCATCCTCGATGCGGCAGAGAACGAGAACGTCAAAGCCATCGTCTTCCGCGTCGACAGCCCCGGAGGCTCGCCCACCGCGTCCGACCAGATCTGGCGCGCCGTCGAACGCGCCAAGGAAAAGGGCAAGCCGGTTGTCGTCTCGATGGGCTCGCTTGCCGCTTCTGGCGGATACTATGTCTCGACCGGCGCAGATGCGATCATCGCCAACCGCGGTACGATCACCGGCTCGATCGGTATCTTCGGTGGCAAGTTCGCCATCGACGGCACGTTCAACAAGATCGGCGTGACCTTCGATACCGTCTCCGTCGGGGGCGATTTCGCGAATGCCTACGGCGTTTCGGAGTTCAACCAGTCGCAGGAAGCCGAGATCCGCGCGATGCTGAAACGCGGCTATGACCGTTTCGTCGGCCTCGTCGGCGAAGGCCGCGGGATGAGCTATGACGAAGTGCACGAAGTCGCGCGCGGCCGTGTCTGGAGCGGCGAAGCTGCCCAGACGATCGGGCTTGTCGACGAACTTGGCGGCATCATGACGGCGATTGCCAAGGCGCAGGAGCTGGCCGAGATGGACACCGCGACGATGCCTGTGCTCGCCTATTATCCGCAGCGCAAATCCGGCTTCGAAGCGCTTGAAAGCCTGTTCGGCGTTTCCGCCGAAACGGCCCGCGCCGCCGCCGTGCTCAGCGCGGTCGTCGGCGACGAGCGCACCCAGATCCTGATCGAGGAACTGGCCGTAGCCGACGCGGTCAATTCCGGCCAGGCAATGGCCATGGGCCCGCGTATCCGCGAGCGCTAGGCCCTGCTCCCCGTAACCTGAAGCGGCCTGCCGGTTTGCACCGGCGGGCCGTTTCATTGACGGCGGCGGCGTTTCTTCGTCTTCTGATGCAGCCCCGGCGCTTGTGAAGGCGGAGCGGATCGTTTAGCTCGCGGCGTGAAAAGGTTCTGCAGAAGCACATGAAGATTATCGTCACCGGAGCGGCCGGATTCATTGGAAGTGAAATCGCGCTGCGGCTACTGCGCGAAGGCCATTCGGTCACGGGTATCGATTCCTTCACCGCCTACTATGACGTGAAGCTGAAGGAAGACCGGGCCTCGCGCCTGACCGCCTTTCCTAACTTCCGCCTCGCCCGCTACGGCGTGGAAGATGCCGCGATGATGGAGCGCGTGTTCGACCGGGTTCAGCCGGACATCATCCTCCACTTCGCCGCGCAGGCGGGCGTGCGCTACAGCCTCGAGCATCCGCGCGACTATATCGACGCCAACATCGTCGGCTCGTTCAACATCATCGACCTGGCCCGTCGCTACAAGGCCCGCCACCTCATTCTCGCCTCGACCAGCTCCGCCTACGGAGCAAACCAGAAGTTCCCCTTCGAAGAACGAGACTCGGCGCCCTACCCTCTGACAATCTATGCGGCGACCAAACTCGCCGCCGAACTCATCGCCCACAGCCATTCGCATCTCTACGGCGTGCCCACGACCGCGCTGCGCTTCTTCAGCGTCTACGGTCCCTGGGGCCGGCCGGACATGGCCTTCTTCCTGTTCACGGACAGGATTTTCAAGGGCCAGCCGATCGACGTGTTTAACAACGGCGACCTGCTGCGCGACTTCACCTATATCGATGATCTGGTGGAATCGATCCGCCGACTGATGGATTGCCCGCCCCAGACGGGCAGTCATATCATCCGCGGCGACTCGCTGTCGCCGGTCGCGCCTTACCGTCTCGTCAATATCGGCAACGCCACACCGATCCGCCTGATGGATTACATCGAGACGATCGAGAAAGCGATCGGCAAGACCGCCGTCAAGAATATGCTCGGCATGCAGCAGGGTGATGTGAAGCAGACTTTTGCGGACGTTCGCCTCCTCAAAGCGCTGACCGGCTATACGCCGAACACCGACTACCGCATCGGCATTCCGGCCTTCGTAGACTGGTTCCGCAGCTACTACAAACCGGCCTGAAGGCCGGCGGCTTCGGCCGCGCGGCAAAAATCCGCCGGCAGGGGCGCCTCGATCACCAGACGGCCACCTTCCGGGTGCGGAAGATCCAGGTTCGCCGCATGCAGCATCAGGCGCGGCGCCGTTGCCTGCCCTTCGCCGTAGAGCGCGTCACCAAGGATCGGACAGCCGAGGGACAGCAGGTGCACACGGATCTGGTGCATCCGCCCGGTTTCCGGGGCCATCTGCATCAGTCCGAATTCGCCTTGGCGCCCCAGCACGCGCCATCCCGTGCGCGCTGCCTGAGCGCCTTTTCGGCCGGGCCGCGCGAGGATCATCCGCGACTTGCCGCCCTCCTCCACCTTCACCAGCGACGCATCGGCCACGCCGGTTTCAGCCGAAGGCAATCGGCCCTTCACAAGCGCCAGATAGGTTTTCTGCACATCCCGCCCGGCGAACGCCTCGGACAGTTTCGCTGCCACCGGCTGCGTCTTCGCCGCCACAATAACGCCGGACGTGCCCTGATCCAGCCGGTGCACGAGGCGCGGGCGCTTGCCGTTCGATTTCGCAAACGCCGCCATCAGGTCATCCAGCGACTTCGCCACGCCGCTACCCGCCTGCACGGCAAGGCCTGCCGGCTTGTTGAACGCGATCAGCGAATTGTCCTCGTGCAGGAGCATCGCGCGCACAAAGGCAATGTCTTCAGCACTGATAGGGGGCACTTCCCGGTTGCGGGTCATTTCTTTGCCTTTGCGCGCAACTGTGCAAACCGGGCGAGACGCTCCGCAATCGGCGCTTCGCGGCCTTCGCCTTTCGGGTCGTAGAAGACCGGACGGTTCATGCTTTCGGGGAAGTAGTCCTGGCCGGAGAAGCCGTCTTCCGTATCGTGATCATATTTGTACCCCGACCCATAGCCTTGATCCTTCATCATCGAGGTCGGTGCGTTCAGGATGTGCTTTGGGGGCATCAGGCTCCCGGTCTCGGCGGCGGCGCGGCGCGCGGCCTTGTAGGCGACATAGGCCGCATTGGATTTCGGCGCGGTGGCAAGGTGGATCACGCAGTGCGCCAGCGCCAGCTCGCCTTCCGGCGAGCCGAGCCGCTCATAGGTGCGCGCCGCTTCGCCGGCGACCATCAAGGCTGTGGGATCAGCGAGGCCGATATCCTCGCTCGCTATCCGGATCAAGCGCCGCGCCAGGAAGAGCGGGTCTTCGCCGCCTTCCAGCATCCGCGCGAACCAGTATAGTGCGGCATCGGGATCTGATCCGCGTACGGATTTGTGCAAGGCGGAGATGAGGTTGTAATGCTCCTCGCGGTCCTTGTCATAGGCGGCTGCCCGCTTCGAGAGGGACTTTCCCAGATCGTCCGGCGACAGGAGCCCCGGCTCGCCCATCATCGCGAAAGCCTGTTCGGCGAGGTTCAGCAGGTAGCGCCCGTCTCCGTCCGCCATCGACAGAATCATCGCGCGCGCTTCTCTGGTCACCGGCAGGCGGCGCTGCTCCATGTTCTCGGCGCGTTGCAGCAGCTTTTCCAGAGCCGCTTCATCGAGACGTTTCAGGACAAGCACCTGGCAGCGCGAGAGAAGTGCGCCGTTCAGTTCGAAGCTCGGATTTTCGGTCGTCGCGCCGATGAGGGTTACCACGCCGCTTTCGACGAAGGGCAGGAAGCCGTCCTGCTGGGCCCGGTTGAAGCGGTGGATTTCGTCGACGAAGAGAAGCGTACCCTTGCCCATCTTGCGGCGCGATTCGGCGCGCTCGAAAGCCGCCCGAAGTTCCTTCACGCCCGAAAAGATCGCGCTGATCGCCTCGAACTCGAGCCCGGTGCCTTCGGCCAGAAGCCGCGCAATCGTCGTTTTCCCCGTGCCCGGCGGTCCCCAGAGGATGATCGAGGAGAGCCGGTTCGCCGCCAGCATCCGCGACAGCGTGCCTTCCGGCCCGATCAGGTGATCCTGCCCTACCACGTCGCCCAGCGTTTGCGGGCGCAGCCGGTCGGCAAGCGGCCGTGGCGCGCCGTCCGATAGGCCAGCAGAGTCGAACAGGTCCGTCATCAGAGGCTTTCTAGGCGAGCGCGGCCATTGT
>JBGTKN010000584.1:0-2388 GCA_041744615.1 Hyphomonas sp.
GAGATGCTCGCCGCCGCGCTCGGCCCCGAGATCGCGGCCGCGCTCGCCGATCCCGCCATTACCGACATCACCGTCAATCCCGATGGCCGGCTCTGGCTCGACCGGCATGAGACAGGCCGCGCCTTTTCCGGCACGGTGATCCCCGCCTGCGACCGGGAACGCGTCATCCGACTCGTCGCCTCACAAACCGGACGCGGCGCGACAGAAAACGCCCCGATCATCTCGGCCGAACTGCCAGGCTCCGGCGAACGGTTCGAAGGCTGCCTGCCGCCGGTGACCCTCGCGCCCTCCTTTTCGATCCGCAAACCCGCCGGCCGGGTGATCAGTCTCAGCGCCTATGTCGCGGCCGGGATAATCTCACCCCATCACGCCGACGCCCTGAAGCAGGCCGTGCAGGAGAAGACCAATATCCTGATCGCCGGCGGCACCGGGTCCGGCAAGACAACCCTCGCCAACGCGCTCCTCGCCGAGATCGCCGGGACCGGTGACCGGGTTGTCATTCTCGAAGACACACGCGAGCTTCTCTGCGCCGCCGAAGACCGGGTCGAACTGCGCACGCAGCCCGGCAGCGTCACCCTCGCCGATCTCGTGCGCTCCACCCTGCGCCTCAGCCCCGACCGGATCATCATCGGCGAAGTGCGCGGGGGCGAAGCCCTCGACATGCTGAAAGCCTGGAATACCGGCCATCCAGGCGGCATCGCGACCCTGCATGCAAACTCAGCCCTCGCCGCGCTCTTCCGGCTCGAACAGCTGATCGGCGAAGTCAGCGCCGTCGTCCCGCACGAACTCATCGCCGAGGCCATCGGCATGGTCGTGTTCATCACCCGTAAGGACGGCCAGCGCCGCGTCGAGACCGTCGCCCGTGTCACCGGCCTCTCGGCCGATGGCTACGCGGTCGAACCGGTCGCGCCCTCCATCCGTTTACTGACGAACCCTCAACCCGCGCCCTTGCCCGAAAGGAACCTTCCATGACCCGCACCCGGTTCAGCCATCTTGCCACGGCGCTCGCCGTCGCCGTCGCCGCAGCACTTCCGGCGCATGCCGCCGGTTCGGGCATGCCCTGGGAAGCCCCGCTCCAGTCGATCCTGGAATCGATCGAAGGCCCGGTTGCGAAAATCCTCGCCACCATCGTCATCATCCTGACCGGGCTCGGCCTCGCGTTCGGCGAGTCCGGGGGCGGGATGCGCAAACTCCTCCAGATCGTGTTCGGGCTCTCGATCGCGTTCGCGGCGACATCCTTCTTCCTCTCCTTCTTCTCTTTCGGCGGCGGGGCGAGCCTCTGATGCACAGCTCGCGGACCCTTCCTGACGGTTATGTCGTGCCGCTGCACCGGTCGCTGACGGAGCCGATCCTGATGGCCGGCGCGCCCCGCATGGCCGCCATCGTCAATGGCACGGTCGCGGCCGCCCTCGGCCTTGGTCTCCAGATGTGGGGCGCCGGGCTCCTCTACTGGATCCTCGCCCACGGCATCTGTGTCTGGGCGGCCCGGCGCGACCCGCAGTTCATGGAAGTCCTGATCCGGCACCTGCGCCACCGCAATGACCTCTCATGCTGAACCTCGGGGAATTTCGCCGGCGCCCGCGCCTGCTCGCAGATTACCTGCCCTGGGCCTGCCTCGTCGGGCCTGGCCTCGTGCTCAACAAGGACGGCTCGGTCCAGCGCACCCTGCGCTACCGCGGCCCCGACCTCGAGAGCGCAGGCCCGGAAGAACTCGTCGCATTCCATGCCCGCATCAACAATATCCTGCGCCGGTTCGGCTCCGGCTGGGCCCTCTATCTTGAAGCGGCCCGCCGCCTCAGCCCGGTCTATCCCCAGAGCGAATTCACCGACCCCGCCGCCTGGCTCGTCGATGAGGAAAGGCGCGATGCTTTCGAAACCGGCGGGCGCCACCACGAGACCGACTGCTACCTGACCTTCGCCTGGATGCCGCCCGCCGACCGGTCCCGCCGCGCCGAGGGCCTGCTGATCAATGACCCGGCCGAGGCGCCCCGCGCCTTCTGGACCGACCATGAAACCTGTTTCCGGCGCCAGACCGGCCAGGCCTTCGACCTGCTCGAAGGCCTGATGCCGGAAGCTGCCTGGCTCGATGACGGCGAAACCCTGACCTACCTCCACAGCGCCATCTCCGTGAAGCGCCATCCTCGTACAGCTCTGTGACACTCGACCACCTGCACGAGCAGCATTGTTGCTGTCACAAGCTGCGTGCCAGAGCAACTTCCGCATCTGAGACTGAATGTTGCCGCATCGATGCCATTCTCTGGTGCTTCCTGAGGCTGTGCGCCAATTACTGCAACGCAGGGCATTGATGTCAATTCAGACGAATAACACGAGAGCCAAGTCGGATCAGTGAAAAGAAATCAGAAAGATCTGAGCCCTGGCGTCAGACGT
>JBGTKN010000585.1:0-9167 GCA_041744615.1 Hyphomonas sp.
CGCCGGTTTCATGCGGCCGTCTTCGGTGATCAGCTGGCTGCCGGGCAGGTTGACGCTGCCGGGGATGTGGCCGGATGGCAGGCCAGCACGCGGCTCAGGATCGCGGCCGAAGAAGCGGCCGTCCGGGCGCGCATCGATGATGATCGTGCGCGCGGAGCCCATCAGGTTCTCAAGCGCCTTGGCGTCCATCACGAGGTCGCTGCGCACGCGCGGCGTGAAGTGGCGTTCGCCGGTGATCGGCGGCATGTCGTCCAGCTGTCCGCCGGCATCGGTCCAGGCCAGCAGGCCGCCATCGAGGACGTGCACGTCCCTATGCCCCATGACGCGGAACATCCACCAGGCGCGGGCGGCGGCGAAGAAGTTGTTCTGGTCGTAGAGAATGATCCGGTTGCCGTCGCCGAGGCCGAGGCGGCGCACGCGCGAAGAGAACTTCACGGCGTCCGGCAGCATGTGCGGTAGGTGCGAGGAGGTGTCGGCGATATCGTCGATATCGAAGTGGACTGCCTTGGGAATGTGACCGCGCATCCAGGCCTGACGGCCGGTCTCGGGCGGATTGGTGAAAGGGGCAAACCAGGTTGCATCCACCACGCGCACATCGGGCGCTTGGATATTCTTGAGCAGCCATTCGGCGCTGACGAGGGGGTCACCGGTTTCCATATCTCTATTTCTCCATCCAGGCCGGCACGGGCAATCCTTTTCCGCGCAGGAACTCAGGATTATAGAGCTTGGATTGGTATCGGTTACCGTAGTCGCACAAAATCGTCACGATGGTGTGGCCGGGGCCGAGGTCCTTCGCGAGGCGGACAGCGCCAGCGACGTTCACGCCGGCCGAGCCGCCGAGGCAGAGGCCCTCTTCTTCGACCAGCCGGAACAGGACCGTCAGGGCTTCGTCATCGTTGATGCGGTAGGCCTTGTCGACTTCTATGCCTTCAAGGTTGGCTGTGATGCGGCCCTGGCCGATGCCTTCGGTGATCGACGTGCCTTCGGCCTTGAGCTCGCCGGTCGTGTAGAAGGAAAAGAGCGCCGCGCCGCCGGGATCAGCGATGCCGATCTGGACCTTCCGGTTCTTCTCCTTGAGGGCGAGGGAGACCCCGCCAAGCGTGCCACCGGAGCCGACGGCGCAGATGAAGCCGTCCAGCTTGCCGCCGGTCTGCTGCCAGATTTCCTGAGCGGTCGTGGCATAGTGCGCGCGGCGGTTCGCCTGGTTGTCGAACTGGTTGGCCCAGATCGCGCCGTTGGGCTCGCTGGCGGCAAGTTCCTCAGCGAGACGGCCTGAATAGCGCACGTAGTTGTTGGGGTTGGCGTAAGGGACGGCGTCCACTTCGATCAGCTCGGCGCCGAGCAGGCGGATGGCGTCCTTCTTCTCCTGGCTCTGGGTACGCGGCATGACGATGACGACGCGGTAGCCGAGCGCTTTGCCGACGAGGGCGAGGCCGATGCCGGTATTGCCCGCGGTGCCTTCCACGATGGTGCCGCCCGGTTTCAGGAGGCCGGCGGCTTCAGCTTCGCGGACGATCCCCAGCGCGGGGCGATCCTTTACGGACTGGCCGGGGTTCAGGAACTCGCATTTGCCGAGAATCTCGCAGTCGGTCTCGTCTGATGCGCCCTTAAGGCGCAAGAGCGGCGTGTTGCCGATCAGGTCAACGATCGATCGGTGAACGGTCATGAACGGGCGTTTCCTTGCAGGTATCGGGCTTTTCCCAGCCTTAAGGGGCTGCGCGCCCTGCGGCAACGGGTTGCCGGGGAATTGATCCAACCGGAGGCGCTGCGCGTAAGCAGATCGCAAGACTTAAGCGAGGCTGACACGGCATGCTGTTCACGCGGGATGACACTTACGCGGCGTTCATGATGGATCATGCCGCTGGCAACCACCCGGAATCGTTGGCGCTCGCCGGCGACCTTCACATGATGCTGTGTCCCTCGGCTGCGCGCGAGGCCTTTGCCTGGTCAATCATTGGCGGGGCTCTGCTCGAGGGCGAAGTGGCGGAATCTGTCGCCGGCGAGCCTGAGCCGGACCTGCGCTATCGCAAACGCCAACGCACGGGTTCCGGCGCCAGTGCCATTCTCGAAACAGCGAGGCAAAAGATCGCTTGGAAACACGGCCTACTCGGCTTGCCCTACCATCCGGTCGGCGTGCCGGGTGGAAGATTAATGAAACTTTTGCCGGGGCAGAGCGTTCCTCGTCATGCGCACACCGCTCTTGAAGCCACAGTAGTCATACAGGGCGAGTTGCGTGACGAATTCGGACATTACCGGACAGGTGACCTGATGCTCGGCGAACCGGGTATGCATCACAAGCCGGTCGCCGCAGGCCAAGAGGCCTGCATTTGTTACGTGGCTGAGCCACCCCGTTTTGCTTGGAGATTGCAATGACCTTACGGCGCGCTGCACTTTCGCTTTTCTTTCTCGCTTCCAGCGCGTTTCCGGCTGCGGCCGAGCTTTCGCCGAAGGCCTGGCAACCCAAATCCGGTGACGTGATCAGCTTCAACGTGCTGCGAGAAGGCAAGCCGTTCGGCAGCCACGCGGTGAAGTTCACGACCGATGCAAACGGCGGACTAGTGGCCACGACCACGGTGTCACTCAAGGCTGGGCTCGGTCCCATAACAGTGTTCCGTTACAGACTCGATGCCACGGAAACCTGGCTGAATGGCCAACTCCAAAAAGTGTCCGGCACCGTCAATGATGACGGCAAAAAGGGCACTGTCACCGCGACGCGCAAAGGTGATGCGATGAACGTCAGCGGTACCGAATTCAAGGGCGTAGCCCCGGCCGGCGTCGTGCCTGCGAGCCACTGGAACTATGCCCAGACCCAGACAGGTAAACTGCTCTCGACCGAGGACGGCGAAATCCTCAACGTGAAGGTGATCCCCAAAGGGCGTGAAACGATCAAGGCTGGCAATACGACGATCGAGGCGAACCGCTACCTGATGGACTCCGCGCTGGATGTGGATCTCTGGTACGATGATGACGGCCGCTGGGTAAAGCTCGCCTTCGAAGCGCGCGGCCAGCAGATCGAATACGTACTCGCCGACCTCTACTAGATATTGCCGGGGGCGGGCATGGGTGTTCTGAGGCTGGTCCTCGGTGATCAGCTGTCGCCGGATCTGGCATCCCTGCGGGATGCGGAGGCGGGTGACGTAATTCTGATGGCCGAAGTCGCTGAAGAAGCGACCTATGTACGCCATCACAAGAAGAAGATCGCCTTTCTATTCGCGGCAATGCGCCATTTTGCTGAGGAGCTGCGCGCTGCGGGGCTCAAAGTTCGCTACGTGTCCCTCGACGATACGGACAATCAGGGCTCCCTCAGAGGCGAGGTGGCCCGCGCTCTGGAAGAAGATCCGTCGCTCCGCGCGGTCGTAGTCACCAAGCCCGGAGAATGGCGCCTGTTGCAGGACATGGAAACATGGCGAGACCTTCTACCCGTGCCGGTCGACCTGCGCGAGGATACGCGCTTTATCGTTCCGCTCACGGAGTTTTACGCATGGGCGAAGGGGCGCAAGCAGCTGCGGATGGAGTTCTTCTACCGCGACGTGCGGCGCAAGACTGGCCTGCTGATGGACGGGGAAGAGCCGGCGGGCGGGCAGTGGAACTTCGACCATGACAACCGCAAGCGGCTGCCGAAATCGCTGGTACCGCCAACGCGCTTCCTGCCGCCGGCGGATGCGGTGACGCAGGACGTGATCAATCTCGTGGCCGAGCGCTTCCCGGACCATTTCGGTGAACTTGAGCCCTGGGTGTTTGCGCCAACGCGGGCCGGCGCCGAGGCGGCGCGGGATCATTTCATCGGTGAAATCCTTCCCGGATTCGGCGACTGGCAGGACGCGATGGCAAAGGGCGAGCCCTGGATGTGGCATTCGCTGCTGTCGGTCTACATCAATTGCGGCCTGCTCGACCCGCTGGATGTGTGCCGCCGGGCGGAGACGGAGTGGCGCAAAGGCAAGTCGCCGCTGAACGCGGTTGAAGGCTTCATCCGGCAGATCATAGGATGGCGCGAGTATGTTCGAGGTATCTACTGGTTGAAGATGCCAGGTTATGCGCAGACCAATACGTTGAACGCACATCGTCCGCTCCCGGACTTCTATTGGACGGGCGAAACGGACATGCGCTGCATGGCGGAAGCCATCGGTCAGACGAAACGCCACGCCTATGCGCACCATATCCAGCGGCTGATGGTGACTGGTAATTTCGCGCTGATTGCAGGCCTGTCGCCGTCAGAAGTGAATGACTGGTACCTCCTTGTCTACGCCGACGCGTACGAATGGGTGGAGTTGCCCAACACGCACGGCATGGCCCTGCACGCCGATGGAGGGCTGATGGCGTCCAAGCCCTACGCCGCGAGCGGAAACTATATCAACAAGATGTCTGACTATTGCAGCGGTTGCGCCTATGACGTCGCCGCCAAGTCCGGCGTGAAAGCCTGCCCCTTCAACTACCTCTACTGGGATTTCATCGCCCGGAACCGGGAAAGTCTCGCCGGAAATCCGAGAATGGCATTGATTTACAAGGCGCTGGAAAGGCTCGAACCCTCGGCGCTTTCCGCCATGCGCGCAGACGCAGATGCCTTTCTCGACAAGGTCGCCGCCCCACGTTCGTAAACGAGGTGTAAACGAAATTCCGGAGACTGGCGCGGTCCCGCTTCAGCGTCATTTACAGTGTTCTGCTACCTATGGGCTTCGAGAGTGCGCGCCGAAGCGGACCAGAGGGATCATAGATGGACAAGCAGTCAGTCGCTCCTGCGGCCTCCTGGTCTTTGGGCCCGCTGCTCCGCGATGTTCCGGTGCCGCAGAAGTACCGCGCCAGCCTGCGCAAGAAGCAGCTCGACACTGTCGGCAACATGATCTTCGTCATGCTGCTCGCGAACCTGCTCAATGTCGCTGTCATCCTGCAGTCCTTCCGTCACTCCAGCGCCGACAACCTGCTCGCAATCTGGGGTTTCTGTTTCATCTTCATCACGGGGCTGGCCGTCTTGCGCCAAGTCCGAACACGCAAGGCAAGCCATGAAGGCCGCCTTTCGCAGCGCCATGCCGACGCCGTCTCGCGAGGCGCGCTGATCATCGGCCTGTTCTGGGCCGTGGTTCCTCTCCTCGTCATGCATACGATAGATCCGCAAGGGCAGATGGTGCTGGGCATCGTCCTCGCCGGCATGATGTTCGGCGGCGCCTTCATGCTGTCGCGTATGCCCGACGCGGCATTCTCCTTCATGATTCCAATCGGCATCGGCTTAGCGCTGGCGATGCAGCTGCAGCAGGGGATGGCGCATCAGCTGATCTCGGTGATGGCGATCGTCTATCTCAGTGTGCTGATCTTCGCTGTCCGCTGGTCGCATCTGCAATTCGTCGAACAGCATCTCAGCGAGGCGGCCGTCCACGACCAGACCCAGCTGATCGGTCTACTGCTGCGCGACTTCGAGGAGAGCACCTCCGACTGGCTTTGGCAGACCAATGCCGAAGGGCTGCTCGAGGACATTCCGATCATCTTCGATACAAATTCCGATTGCGCGGGCTTCATGAAGATCGGCCATCGTCTGACCTCGCTTTTTGCCGCCGGTGACAGCCGCAAGATTCTGGAATCTTCACTGAACCGCCATCAGGGCTTCCGGGATGTCGTTCTGCAGGTTCTCAATGACGACGGTGAGGAATGCTGGATTTCGCTGACCGGAAAGCCGATCTTCGAAGGTCCGGATTTCCGCGGCTTCCGCGGCGTCGCGGCCGACATCACGCAGTCCAAGCAGATCGAAGTCCGCCTTGCGCACATGGCGCACTATGATGGTCTGACCGGCTTGCCAAACCGGGTGACGATGCAGGAACATCTAGAAAAGGTGATGCGCAAGCCGCAACTGCCCAATACGGTGCGGGCTCTGCTCTGGCTTGATCTCGACAATTTCAAATGGGTCAACGACACTCTCGGACACCCGGCCGGCGACGAGCTGCTGCGCCAGGTTACCTCTCGCCTGAACAACCTGGTAGAGGCGACCGACATGGTCGCCCGGCTCGGCGGTGACGAGTTCGCGATGATTGTCGAACGCCCTGCGGGCGGCGCGCTCGAGGCTTTCTTCGGCCGCCTGACGGAGACCATGCGCAAGCCTTACAGTATCTGGGGCTCGACCGCGCATTGCTCGGCCTCGTTCGGTGTGCGTGTGTTTGATGCGTACACGAACGATTCGCGTGAAGTTCTCAAACATGCCGACCTTGCGCTCTACGACGCAAAGCGCACCGGCAAGGCCCAATGGAGCATGTTCACTGCGCAGCTCGAGGCCACCGCCAAGGCGCGTGTGCAGATCGAAGCCGAACTCGAGCGCGCCATCGATCACGACGAACTGCGTGTGTATTTCCAGCCGCTGGTGGATGCCCGCACGCACAGGATCATCGGTGTGGAATCCCTGCTGCGCTGGCAGCATCCGACGCGAGGTCTGGTTTTCCCGGACGACTTCATCGAACTCGCCGAGGACAACGGCCTGATCACGCGCATGGGCGAATGGGTGATCCGCGCAGCCCTGGCCGAGGCAGCCCGCTTGCCGGATCACATCAAGGTCGCGGTCAACATATCACCGCTGCAGATCCACTCGACGACCCTTGTCTCTACCATTGTCAACGCGCTCGCTGCCAACAACATTGCGCCGAACCGGCTCGAGCTGGAGATCACCGAATCCGTGCTAATGACGGATACCGAGTTCACGCTCAAACGTCTGCACCAGATCAAGGACCTCGGCGTGCAGATTTCGCTAGACGATTTCGGCACCGGCTATTCGTCGCTCAGTTATCTGCGCGCCTTCCCGTTCGACAAGATCAAGATCGACAAGAGCTTTGTGAAGGACATCGAGTCGCGTCCCGAAAGCCGCGCGATCACGATGGCGACCCTGAACCTTGCGAAATCACTCGGCATGCGGTGCACTGCCGAAGGCGTGGAAACGCTGTATCAGGCCGAGTTCCTGCGAGACAATGGCTGCGACGAACTGCAGGGCTTCTTCATCAGCCGGGCCCAACCGCTCGATTGCCTCGCCCATGTCGTCGATGTACGCCCTGCCGGGGAAGTTGCCCCGCCCAAACCGGAAGTCGGCACCGTGCCGGGCGATGCCAACATCGTGCCGTTCACCAACGAAAAGCGCGCCCAGAACTGATCAGAGCGTCGCGTCTTCCGGCCCGCCCGCCGGTTCAGGTTCCGGAGCCGGCGTCGGGGTCCGCTTGCGGCCGAACAGTCCGCCGATCGCATCGCGTGCGGCGTCTTCCAGCTGCTCCTCGGCTGTCCGGGGCGGCGTCACCGGCGCCGGAGTGGCGGTGTCGCCTTCCACCGGATCAGCTGAGGGCGTCCCGGCGGGTTTGGGCGGCGTACCTATGATGCCGCCGATCACCCCGCCGATGCTCTCGCCGGTTCGGCCGGTCAGCTCATCCACCAGTTTGCCTTTCAGTTCCGCCTCCAGCGCCGCCTGCACGCCCGAGAAGTCCGGCGTCACCTTGAGCTGGTTCCAGCTGCCGGAGAGGCGCACCGGCACGGGAATTCCGTTCAGCTGAACCACCGCGCCTGCGCCCTGGCCTGATCTGTCGATGGCTGTGGCGAGGCGAAGATCGAGTTTCTGGCCGCCGATATCTATGCTGCCGGTGCCATCTATGCCGAGGGCGGGACTGATGAGTTTCAAAAGGTCGACATTCGCCACGCCGTTCTGGATCTTCAGTAGACTGTCGAACTTACTGAAATCAGTCTCGGCCGTCGGAGACAGCACGCTACGGAAATCGATCGCGTTCAGCTTGCCGGTCGCGAAGGCCTGCTGCAGGGACTGCGCACTGCGCACCATCTGCGCCACGTTGAGGCCCTTCAGCGCGCCTTCACTCAGATTGGTGGAAACTTCGCCGTTCAGGCCGCGCATCAGCGCGTCCAGCGAATCGCCGCGTGCCGAGGCGTCAATCTTGAAAGCGCCGGTGCCGGCGAGCTTGTCAAATCCCGCGAGCGTGCCGAGCAGGCTGGACATCGCCACGCTGTCGCCCTGCATCGCAAACGAGACGGTTGGCACGGCAGAGGCAGCGTCCACTGTCATACGGCCTTCCCAGTTGCCGCCGAATGCCTTGAACTTCGACAGATCGGCTGCAAGCTTGCCGTCTACCAGTTTCGCCGTCAGTGCGGCGTCCGTCAGTTTCACACTGCCAAGGGTAATCTGGGTCGTGGTCAGTTGAAGATCAGCGTCTGCGGCCGAGAGTCCGGCGAGATCGAGCTTGTCCTTGCTCCAGGCTTCGAGCGGTTTGGCCGCTTGCGGCTTCTGGTCCGCGGGCGCGAGAAAGGGGGACAGGTCCAGCGTGCCCAAGTTGAGTTTTCCGGTGAGGCGGGGCTTTGCCCCGGTCAGGTCGATACCCGCGGTCCCCTTGGCCGTTATCGCGTCCAGCTTCAGGTCGAGCGCCGACAGGGCGATGTTGGTGAAGCTGCCGCTGACATCGCTGGTCGCTGCGAAGGTCTGCAGGGTTGAGCCCGGCGCCATTTCGATGTCGGCGGCCGCGAGCAGCGCGCGCAACTGATCGCTTGATGCCGTCAGTTTGCCATTCAGCGCGCCCGGTTCAGCGAGGGCAAGTTCGCCCGCATAGGTCGCTTTCAGGAGATCGCCGTCATGTTTGAAATCGATGGCGGTCAGCTTCAGCGCGTCAGACGTGCCAGCCAGGTTTCCCGAGAACGAAACTCTTTCGATTGCCTCAGTCGCCGGCAATTCGAACTTCATCTGTCTTGCGAGTTCGCCGGCATTCGGCGAATCGAAACTGAGCTTGCCGTTCAGCTGCGGCAGGGCGCCGAGTTCGACGCCGCCAACATAGTTGGCATTGATCAGCGGGCCCTTGACGCGCAGCTTCTCGAGCGTCAGCGCTGGCGTCGTCAGCGCGCCGTTGAGTTTGCCTTCAATGTCGACCGCACCGAGCGGTGCGACGTTGAGGGCAAGATCGATGGCGGCAAACTTCGTCAGGGCGTCAATCTTTGGCGCATCGAACGTGAAGTTGCCCTCGATCGTCGAGGCGGTGCCGAGATTGACCGTGCCGTTGAAACTGGTCTTCGCTAGGTCGGAGCTTTGCGTGAATCGCTTCACATTGATGGAAAGCGTGTCGAGCGCTCCCGCTACATCGCCTTCTGCATTGATCCGGCCCAGCTTGGCGATATCAAACGGCACGTCGACATTCGCATAGTCGAGGAGCGAACTG
>JBGTKN010000586.1:0-6470 GCA_041744615.1 Hyphomonas sp.
CCGCCATCACCGACCGAGACTTCACGATCGCGACGATCGCGGGCCGCGGCGGCAAGGTTGAAGAGGAGCCCGCAGCGGTGGCCTCGCCAGACGCCGTGCCGGCCGCAAAGGCCAAGGCACCGGCCGCAGGCGCAGCGGCAGCCCCGGCCAAGGGCGCAGCCCCGGCAAAGGCCCCTGCAAAGCCTGCCGGCAAGAAGTGATCCTTCTGGACAATCTGGAGGCCGCCCGTCACAAGCGGGCGGCCTCTTTGATTCCGGGGGCGGATGAAGGACGGACAGGCGAGCCATGCTGATCCTTGCCGGACAGGGAAACCCAGGCGCGAAGTATGCGAAGAACCGGCACAATACCGGCTTCCTGCTGCTCGACCGGATTCACGCCGCGCACGGCTTTGGCCCGTGGCGCGCCAAGTTTGACGCGGAGATGTCGGAAGGCGCGGTCGAGACCCCGAACGGTCGGCTGAAAGTGCTGCTGCTGAAACCACTGACATACTACAACGAGTCCGGACGGGCGCTGTCGAAGGCGTGCGCGTTCTACAAGGTGGGGTCGGAAGCAGTCACCCTGTTCTATGACGAGATCGACCTTGCGCCGGGACGCGTGCGCGTGAAGCGCGGCGGCGGAGCAGCGGGCAACAATGGTGTCCGCTCGGCAACCGCCCACCTGGGTCCGGACTTCCGCCGCATCCGCGTCGGCGTCGGCCACCCCGGCGACAAGTCACTGGTGATGCCTTACGTTCTGTCAGATTTTCCGAAGGCAGATCTGGACTGGTTCGTTCCGCTCGGCGACGCCATATGCAAGGCCCTGCCCTACCTGCTTGCCGATGACGACGAGCGCTTCCAGACGGAGGTCTTGCGTCTCGCGCCCGCTCCGAAAATGGACCCGAAACGGGTGGGCCGTCCGGACACGGACTAAAGAAAATCAGGCCTTGCGGACGACAACCATGCTGGACCGTGTGGAATCCACGACCACCCTGTCACCGATATTCAGCGGGCCTTCGCCCTCTGCGGGTTCGGCGCCCCAGACGGTATCACCGATCCTGACCTGGCCATGTCCGCCGGCGAGTTCGCGCGTAATTTCGCCGCGCTGGCCTACAAGCTGGATCATGCGTTTGTTGAGCGTCGGATGCTCGGGAGCCGCCTTGCGCATGCCGGGGAAGATCATCCGGCTGGCAAGGATGAGCGCGATGGCGGCGACGGTGAAAACGAGTATCTGAAGGTGCCAGGCGGTTGCGCTTTCCGGCGCAAACGCAGCGAAAGCCGCCGTAAGAGCCGCCGCGATTGACGCCATCAGGAGGTCGAACGTGCCGGTCACCATTTCGAGGCCGAAGAGAATCAGGGCGAGCACGAGCCAGTGCCACCATGTGATCTGGGAGAGCAGTTGTTCCATGGAATTAGCCTTCTTCTGCAGGCGGAGGATGGATCAGGTGCGGGTCGGGGGCACGGCGCTGCCCGCCGGCCTTGGTGCCGCGTTGGCCGCCTTCGCCGAGTCTGTAAGCCCGCGGATACCTTCGATTGTGCCGAGGATGGACGAGAATTCCGCCGGGATGATGACCGTGCGCTGCTGCGGCGAGGTCGCGAGTTTCTCGAATGCCGCGACATAGGCCTGGCCGAGAAAGTAGTTGATGGCGTTGACGTCGCCCTTGGCAATTGCGTCAGAAACCATCGCAGTCGCCTTGGCTTCCGCTTCAGCTTCCCGCTCGCGCGCTTCGGCGTCGCGGAACGCGGCTTCCTTGCGGCCTTCCGCCTGCAGGATCTGGGATTGCTTCTGGCCCTCGGCCTTGAGGATTGCCGATTGCTTCTCACCTTCCGCGGTCAGGATTTCCGCGCGTTTCAGGCGTTCGGCCTTCATCTGGCGGGCCATGGCTTCTGTGATATCGGCCGGCGGGGTCAGGTCCTTGATCTCGATGCGCGTGACTTTCACGCCCCAGGGGAGCGTGGCCGCGTCGATGGTGCCGAGCAGGCGCGCGTTGATCTCGTCGCGGTTCGACAGGACCTGGTCGAGATCCATCGAACCGACGACCGTACGGATATTGGTCATCGAGAGATTGGTGATGGCGCTGACGAGATTGTTGACCTCATAGGCCGCCTGTACGGCGTCGATGACCTGGATGAACACGATGGCGTCGCAGGAGACCATCGCGTTGTCGCGCGTGATCACTTCCTGCTGCGGCACGTCGAGCACGGTCTCCATCATGTTCATCTTCCGCCCGATACGGTCGAAGAGGGGGTTAATCACATGCGGACCGGGCGAAAGCGTGCGTGTGTAGCGGCCGAACCGCTCG
Source organism: Hyphomonas sp. (assembly GCA_041744615.1). Taxonomy (GTDB): domain Bacteria; phylum Pseudomonadota; class Alphaproteobacteria; order Caulobacterales; family Hyphomonadaceae; genus Hyphomonas. The sequence continues at coordinate 2,279 of JBGTKN010000586.1, forward strand.
ACGGTCCAGTTATAGCCCTGCGGCACGAACTTCAGCGCCCCGAACAGGCCGATGATGACGACGACAAAAATCAGCAGGAATGCTGAAACGATAATGTCCATGAGTGTCCCTCTCCGCAGGATGACTTGTCATTCAGGTGGGGAAGGATTTGCCGTTTTTCAATAAATACAACGCAAAATCGGCTTGCCCATACCCCGAGCAGGCCGATCATGGTCTTATTCGGTTAAGGTTCGTTAACGGGCGGCCTTAAAGCTGGCCGAGCATATAGTCGGCGGCCGATACCTTGAATTCGCCGCCCTGCTCGACGTTGAGCTCCGAGACGACACCGTCCTTCACCAACATCGAGTAGCGCTGCGAACGCTTGCCCATGCCGAAACCGGAGGCGTCCATCTCGAGACCGATGGCCTGCGCGAAGGCGCCATTGCCGTCTGCGAGCATGCGGATCTTGTCCTCAGCGTGCGAGGACTTGCCCCAGGCGCCCATGACGAACACGTCATTGACAGAGGTGCAGACGATTTCCTCGACGCCCTTGGCTTCGAATTCGCCAGCCTTGTCGACGAAGCCCGGCAGGTGGCGCGCCGAGCAGGTCGGCGTGTAGGCGCCCGGTACGGCAAACAGGGCGACGGTCTTGCCGGCGAACACCTGCGCAGTGGTAACCGGTTTCGGGCCATCCGCCGTCATTTCCATGAAGGTGGCTTCAGGCAGCTTGTCGCCGACTTTGATGGTCATGGGCAGTCTCCTTGGTTGACTGCCGGAGATAGGCCCGGGCGGCCTTGCCCGCAAGGCATCACTCGGGAAGAAGCATGGGTAAGACCGGTTTCATTTTCACTTGCAATCACGCGTCCGCTGGCCCAGCCTTGACCCCGGAGGCAGGCATGCAGCTCGATACCGACCTCACCGGCAAGCTCCTGATCGCCCTTCCGGGCATCGGCGACACGCGCTTCGAGCGTTCGGTCATCCTGCTCTGCGCGCACACGCCTGAGTTCGCGATGGGGATCGTGCTCAATAAACCAGTGGAAGGTATCGACCTTCAGGACCTCATGGAGCAGATGGACATCCGGATGGAAATATCCTTGCGCGGCGTCACCGTGCTGGAGGGCGGACCGGTTGCGACCGAGCGCGGTTTTGTTCTTCATACGGATGATGTGATCTGCGACGGTGCCACGATGGAAGTCGACGGCGACATCTGCATGACGGCGACACGCGACATTCTTGGAATGGTCGCTTCGATGGCAGCTCCGCGTCAGTCGGTTTTCGCGCTAGGCTATGCCGGGTGGGGCGCCGGCCAGCTTGAGACGGAACTGGCAAAGAATGCCTGGCTGGTGTGCGAGCCGGATTCCGATCTCGTGTTCGGTGATGCCTATGAGCACAAATGGCGCCATGCGATGACCCGGTTGGGCATCGATCTTTCCAGATTTCAGTCCGGAGCGGGTAACGCATGAGACAGACGGGCGCCGTCACGATCCATGAAGCGGCTTCGCCGCTCGAAGTCGCCGCGTTCGGTGGCTTGATCTCTGAATACGTCGCCTGGTGCCGCGAACGCTACAAGTCCGAACCCTGGCTGGTCGAGATGGCCTTCAGCCATCAAGGGCTCGACTCGGAACTGCTGAAGCTCATGGAGCTGTATGGTGCGCCGAATGGCCGTATGCTGATTGCCGAGGACGCCTACGAAATTCTCGGCGGCGTCGCCTACAAGCGCATAGACGTGCAGACATGCGAGATGAAGCGCCTTTTCGTGCGGACGGCGGCAAACGGGCGGGGTCTGGGGCGAAAACTGTGCGAGGCCTCGATGCAGGCTGCGGCGCGAGATGGCTTCAAGACGATGCGCCTGGATACGACGCGCGACATGGTGGAAGCGATCGGTCTCTACCGGTCGTTCGGGTTCAGGGATGTAGAACCCTTCGTCGAGTATCCCGATCGGATGCGGCCGATGATGCAGTTCATGGAACGCGATCTGACCAGCTTCGGCTGACGCCGCTCAGCCCTTCAGGAACGACAGCGCCGCTTTGGCATCTATTCCTTTGGAGAAAGCGAAGCCTTGGGCATTGTCGAAGCCGAGAGCGCGCAGACGGCCGGCGTCTTCGCGTTTCTCGACACCTTCTGCGGTGGTCGACATACCGAGGCGTTGGGCGAGCAGCGTGATGGTGGAAAGGATCGTGTCGGTGCGCGCCTGCCCGAGGCGGGCGGTCAGACCGTGATCGATCTTGAGGCTGTCGAATGGCAGGTCCGCAAGCCAGGCAAAGGAGGAATGCCCGGTGCCGAAATCGTCGAGCACGAGACCGGCGCCGACCGCCTTCAGCGCCATGGCGGCGGCAAGCGAGTTGGCCTCGTCGCGCAGCGCGGCCTGTTCTGTCAGCTCGATGCGGATGGCGCGCTCCGGTAGCTGGTAGCTGTTCGTGAGCGCATCGATGAGCGCCGGGATGGTGCTCTTGGTCAGCTCGCGGGCGGTGAGGTTGACGTGAACGAAAAGGTCATCGCGCCTCGCCTCGCGGCGCAGGTCGGCCAGCGTTTCGGCGGCGCGGATCAGCATGTTCGAGGCAAGCGCCTGGTCTTCCCAGCGGCTCGGCGGCGCGGTAATGCCCGGTCCGGTCCAGCGGGCCAGCGCCTCGAAGCCGACAACGCGGCCATCGCGCAGCGAGATGATCGGCTGGTAGACCGGAACCAGGTCCGGGCCGGGCTTCAGATCGATCGGGTCGAATTCGGGGAAGTCCTCGCCGGTGAGCAACATGCCGCGCGCTTCAGTCTCGCTGATGAAGGCGCCGACAAGGTGGATGTCGTGGCCATTAGACAGGCGCAAGGGGCAGCGAACAGGCCCATCGCCCGGCGCAAATACGCGGCCGAGACGGCCCCGGCTGAGGCCTTCCAGCATCTTCTCCAGTGCGTCGATCGACCAGACGCCGCCCAGTTCGGCCAACGTGGTGCCCGAGGGCGCCTCAATTTCGAGACGGCCCGGCTCGGAGCGCCAGTGCCAGCTGCCTTGAGCCTGGACGGGTTTTGCAAGTGCCATGAAGTTGATACCTAGCGGTCTGGTCGCGGCCTGACGAGACCGAAAAGGATGTGGTCGCGCCGGGTTCCCGCTATTTCGAGATAGTCCGCTGCGCGCCCCTCCTCAGCAAATCTCGTGCCTTCCAGAACACGGCGCGAGCGTTCATTTTCGGGCACAATTCCCGCTTCGATACGCCAGAGGTCAAGATCGTTGAATGCCCACTGGCAGGCAGCGGAGACAGCCTCGCGCATGTAGCCCTGACCTTCGAAGCCTTCGCCCTGCCAATAGCCCAGACTTGCGCTTTGGGCTGGCCAGGGCCGAACCTGCGTGAATGACAGGCCGCCCAGGAGCGCATTGTCGCTGAGGCGGCGGATGAAAAGGATATAGGCGCTGCCGGCTTTCCACGCCGAGGTCCAGGCCGACAGGCGGCGGCTCCAGTCTCGCCGCGACAGGGCGTCCGACGGCCAGAGCGGTTCCCAGGGTTCGATATAGGCTCGGCTTTCTTGACGCAGCCGCGCCCAGTCAGCGTAGTCCTGCCGGCGGGCGGGCATCAGCGCCAGACGGGGTGTCGTGATCAGGGTATCGAGCGGGGTGCCCATGCGGCTGGCTCAGCGCGCAAAGTCGAGAATGCGCGCGCGCACGGTGCCCAGATCGGATGGCAGGCGCTCGAACACTTCGCCGCGGCCTTGCAGCGCGTCGCAACGGGGCGGCAGCGGCGCGTCATGATGCGTGGCTGCAGCGACCGTTTCGGGAAATTTCGATGCGGCGGCAGTGGCCAACACAACAGTGGCGACGTCCTTTTTCGGCAAGCGCCGCGCCAGCGCTGTGCCAACCGCCGTATGCGGACAGATCAGCCAGCCGGTTTCCTGCCGGAAGCGCTCCATCTCGGCGAGCGTCTCGCCATTGTTGATCGAGGCGGCCGAGAGGCCGGAGCAGCTGAGCTTGGTCTGCGCGCCGTCCGGCAGCGCCGCGTCGCCCGATTGTGCGTAGGCGGCATATGTGCGGCGGATGGCGTCAGCGTCGCGGCCGGTGATCTCATAGAGGACGCGCTCGAAATTAGAGGGCACCGAAATGTCCATCGCCGGGCTGGGCGTCGCAACCGCAGCGGCGCGCGTCATCCGGCCCGTGTTGAACAGGCGCGCAAGGGCGTCGTTCTCGTTCACTGCGCACACCGCTTCGAAGCCGCCCGTCAGCAGGCCACAGCGC
>JBGTKN010000587.1:0-5247 GCA_041744615.1 Hyphomonas sp.
CCGGCCATGTCCATACACCCCACATGGAGCGAATCGAGGAACCCGGCGGCGAATACATCGCCCTGTCCGCCGGAACGCTGTCGCTGCGCCTACGGGCATCTCCACCGGGGTTCAATGTCGTGGATGTCGATGAGCGCGGCATGACGGTGGTGCCCTTTATTTACGATCATGATTCTTTCGCGGCCCAGCCCGCCCTGCAGATGGACTGGTCAGGCGCAACGCCAGACCCGGCCTAGGACCGGCCCCTTGTTCGCCCCCCTCAAACCGGTACATGCTACCGGCGGGGAGGATGACCGGATGAAATTGACGCGGCGTCACATGCTTATCGGCGCGGCCGGAACAGGTCTGGCCGCCGGCGCAGTTGCCGTCCGGAAAATCAGCTGGGACCGCAAATCCTTCCTGCGAGCAGGTTACGAAGAAGGCGCGCCGCAGGCCCCGCCCGGCGAAGCCAGCTGGATGAACTGGGCCGGCACCGAACGCGCCACACCGCAACAGATCGCCTTCCCCGAAAGCGTCGACGCCCTTGCGGACACGATCCGCAACGCCAGGGGCCGCGTCCGACCCGTCGGCAGCGGCCACTCCTTCACCGGCCTCGCGACCACCGAGGACACGCTGGTCATGGTCAACGCCCTGTCCGGCCTGCTCAGCTATGACGAAGCGACCAGTGAGGCACGCTTCGGGGCCGGAACGCCGCTCTTCCAGGTCAGCGAGGAACTCGCCGCGCAAGGGCGCGCCTTCGACAACCAGCCAGACATCGACTCGCAGACCCTCGCCGGCGCCTTCGCCACCGCCACGCACGGCACCGGCAACGACCTGCCCGCGCTGCACGACAACATCACCGGCTTCCAGATGGTCACCGCCGATGGCAGCGTCCGCGACGTGATGCGCGCGACGGATCCGGACCTCTTTGAAGCCGGCAAGGTCTCTCTGGGTGCGCTCGGCGTGATGACCGCCTTCACGCTGCGCAGCGTCCCCGCCTACCGTTTGAAACGGACAGTCACTGTCGAGGACTCGAAAAACTTCCTTAGCCGCCTCGAGCAGACAGCCAGCGCCCATCGCAATTTCGAATTCTACTACTTCCCGCATACCGGCCTCGTCGCCAGCATCGTGCACGATCTGACTGATGAGCCGCCTACGGACGAAGCCGGCGGCGATGACGACGAATTCCTGCAAGGCCTGAAGACTTTGCGCGACGAACTCGGCTGGGCACCTTGGCTGCGTCGGACAATTGCACGGTCCGAACTTCCGAGAGGCATCGTCGAGGAGCGAGTGAACGAGTCGCGCGTGCTGCTCTCCACGGTCCGGCCGACACGCTTCATCGAGATGGAGTACCACCTGCCGCGCGAGCGAGGCCCGGAAATGGTCGAGCGCGTGATGCGCAAGCTGGACCAGCGCGGCGAGATTTTCTTCCCTATGGAATACCGCCACATCGCGCCCGACACGGCCTGGCTGAGCCCCTTCAACGCGGGTCCGCGTGCTTCCATCGCGATCCACGCCGCGGCCGATGAAGGCTACGACTATTTCTTCTCCGATTTCGAGCCGATGTACCGCGAAGCGGGCGGCCGCCCCCACTGGGGCAAGCTGCACTCGCTCGGCCGCGCCGAACTGACGGCGCTTTATCCGGACTATGAGCGCTTTATGGCGCTGCGCGCGGACCTCGATCCGGGCGGCAAATTCCTGAACGCGCATCTGGCGAACCTGTTCGGGGTGAACTTTGATGCCTAGGATAACGCGCCGGCATCTGATGATAGGCGGCGCAGGCCTCGCAGGAGCGGCAATTCTGATGAGTAAACCTGGTGACGAAAGCGGACCGCGCGATCCATACTTCCTTGGCCTCCAGTCGGCGCTGACCGAGGCCGGAATCGCTTCGCCGACTCTGGTGATCGACAAGTCGCGCCTTGATGCAAACATCCAGACGCTGATGAGCCATCTGCCCGCCGGCATGGCTTACCGGATCGTCGCGAAATCCCTGCCCTCTCTGGATCTCATCGCCCACGTCCGCAAACGCTCCGGGTCGGACCGGCTGATGACGTTCAACCAGCCCATGCTCACGGCCCTCACGCACGCCATGCCGGACGCCGGCCAGCTGCTCGGCAAGCCGCTGCCCGTTGCGGCCGCCCGAAACTATTTCAACGCGCTCGCCCCGGAAGACGCCGCCGCTGCAGCCAACGTTCAGTGGCTCATAGATACACCTGAACGCCTTCGTCAGTACCAGGAGCTTGCGCGCGCCACCGGCCGGACGCTGCGCATCAATCTTGAACTTGATGTCGGCCTCCACCGGGGCGGCCTCGAAGCGGGCGACACGTTGAAAGCGATGCTCGAAACACTTCGCGATTCGCCGGAGTTCGAGTTCTCGGGCTTTATGGGCTACGAGCCTCATCTGGCCGCGCTCCCCGAAGCACTGGGCTGGCGCGAGCGCGCCAGATCCGGCGCCTGGCGGCGTTACAGCGAAGTACTCGCGCAGGCCGGAGCAATCTTTGGCGCTGAAACTGTCGCGGGCCTAGTGCGCAATGCAGCGGGCAGCCCGACTTACAGGTATTATCAGACCACAGAGATCGCCAACGAAATCTCCGCCGGCTCATGCCTCGTCAAGCCTACCCATTTCGACACGCCTCTGCTGGAGCCCCACCTGCCCGCCAGCTTCATCGCGACACCGGTGATCAAGTCCATGCCGCAAACCCGCCTGCCCGGCCTGGAATTCGCCGCCGACGGCCAGCGCGCCTGGGACCCGAACACGTCGCCCGCCGTCTTCATCTATGGCGGCAACTGGCTGGCGGACCCGGTCGACCCGCCGGGCCTCTCCTACAACAAGACCTTCGGCCGCTCTTCCAATCAGGAAATGCTGACTGGCGGGCACAATCTCGCCATCGCCGCCGATGAGTTCGTTTTCTTCCGTCCCCACCAGAGCGAAGCAGTGTTCCTGCAATTCGGCGACATCGCCGTGTTCGAGGATGGCCGTATCGCCGAACGCTGGAAAGTTTTCGACGCGTCAGCCTGAACCCGCCGCTCACCCGCCGGGGGAACGATCGGGTCTGCGGGGCGTTCCAGAAGGAGCAGGAAGCGAGTCCCCTGAAAGGAGACCATTCATGAGCCAGGACAAGAAAACCAGTAAACCCGCCGCCCTGGTCGCCCCCGCCCAGCGCGCGTTGGACCTGAAGGCGGCCGCCACGCCGCCGGAACATCCGCTGCCCGATCCCTCGCCGGACACCGGCATGAACTCGACGCCGCAGGCCGGTCAGGCCCCGTCCGGCGCGCTTGATGCCGAAGGCCAGCGCCCGGTCCTCGAGCGTTCGCGCAAGGTCCGCTAGCCCAACCCCATCCCAATACAGGAGACCGCCATGATCGTTCAGGTCAACACCGGCAATACCATCGACGGCAACGCCGCAATGACGGGCAGCCTTGAAACCCTCGCCCGGGACCGCTTGTCTCGCTTCGCGGAAAAGCTGACGCGCGTCGAGATCCACGTTACCGACGACAACGGGCCGCGCGACGGAGGCGATGATAAGCAATGCGTCATCGAGGCCCGCCCCACCGGCCTCGGCCCGGTAAAAGTGACCGATACCGCCGGCAGCATCCATCAGGCGACCGTCGGCGCGCTCGGCAAGATGGTGAGCGCGCTCGACCGCACCTATGGCAAGCTGACAGACCGCAAAGGCCACTGAACCTCGACTTGTGCCGCCCGGACGCCTAGGTTCGCCCTGAGGGACCAGAGGGGCGGGGCGGGCACGGGAATGAGCGACGCAGCGAAGACGTATCGCGCCTTCATCAGCTATTCCCAGCAGGATAAGCTGTGGGGAAAGCGCCTGCACGGATGGCTTGAAAGTTACCGGATCCCTGCAGACACCAAAGCCGGCATCGCCCCTGGTGAACGCCTCGGACGGTTCTTCCGTGACGATGAGGAAATGGCGGCCGCGTCCAATATCGCCAGCATCGTCGAGAAATCGATCGACGAATCCGAGAGCATGATTGTCATCTGCTCGCCGCGATCAGCCAGGTCGCAATGGGTGGCCGCCGAGATAGACCGGTTCCGGCGCCGCGGCCCGGACGGCAAGCTCTTTGCGGTGATCATCGACGGAACTCCCAATTCCGGTGATCCGGACCTGGAATGTTTCCCGCCGGCCCTGCGCCGCGCGCACAAACCAGGCGACCTGCCGATCGAACCCCTCGGCCTCGATATCCGCAAGGACGGCCGCGACCGCGCCATCGCCCGCCTCGCCGCCGGCCTGCTGGACGTGGATTTCGACGATCTCTGGCAACGCGACCGCCGCCGCGATGAAGCCCGGCTGCGGCGACTGATCCTTGGACTGACAGTCCTGAGTTCGGTCTTCGCCCTGCTCGCGGCTACGGCGGTCTTCCTTGGTTTGCAGGCCCGCAAGAACGAGCAGATAGCGCATGACAACCTCGCAGCCTTCTTCGCCGAGCGCGCCTGGCAGAACCTCGACAGCGACAATACGCTGACCGCCGCGCGCTATGCCCTGGCCGGTATGCAGCTCTCGCAGAAGAACGCGCGCAGCTATCATGCCGTGCTGGGCGCCGTGATGCTCCGGTCCGGCGAGTCCCTGCCGCCCTTGCTGCATGACGGACCGATCTACGCCGCCGTCTACGCCCCGGATGGACGCACCCTGGTCACCACCAGCCAGGACGCCACGGCGAAACTCTGGAACGCCGAAACCGGCGCGCTGATTGCCGCGCTGGAAGGCCATTCGGACCGCGTCGGCGCGGCAGCCTTCTCACCCGGCGGCGACCGGCTCGCCACCGCCAGCTACGACGGCACGGCGATCATCTGGGACCCCGCAAGCTTCAAGATTATCGCGCGCCTGACTGGTCACGAGAAGGCGCTCCAGACAATCCAGTTCGCGCCGGACGGTGGCTCGGTCCTCACCGCCAGTCGTGACGGTACCGCGCGCCTGTGGGACGCGTCCAGCGGCGCCCCGCTCCGGCAACTTGGCGCGCCCGGCGATCCGGTCTGGACCGCCGTGTTCTCCGGCGATGGCGATCGGATTTTGACCTCCCACGAGGATGGCACCGCGCGGATCTGGCGCGCCGGAGGCGGCGAACTCATCCGGACACTGACGGGTCACACCGGGCCCGTGTTCGGCGCTGCGTTCTCGCCGGACGCCAGCCGGATCGTCACCGCCAGCTATGACAACACCGCCCGGATCTGGGACAGCGCCAACGGCAGACTGGTCGCTCGGCTCGAAGGCCATTCCGACACTGTTCTGAGCGCCGTATTCTCGCCCGACGGCC
>JBGTKN010000588.1:0-3117 GCA_041744615.1 Hyphomonas sp.
GGGCTCTCGACCGAGTTCGCGCAATACGCACCGCCCTCCCCTATGGACGTGCTGTCAGCGGCAATGACCGGACAGGATGCCTCGAAGCTTGTTCCGTACACGCTGAATGCGATGGCGGCCGACTCGGCGGGCCTGCTGGATGCCCTCGACATCGAAAAGGCCGACATCCTCGGTGTTTCGATGGGCGGCATGATCGGCCAGCTGATGGCGCTCGACCATCCACACAAGGTGAGGAAATTGATCCCGGTGATGACGACTTCGGGCGATCCGATGTTGCCGCCCTCGACACCGGAAGCAATGGCGGCGCTGACCGCTGTGCCCGCGTCGCGCACGCCGGAGGCCATCGGCGACATCGCCGTCCATGCCCAGCACGCCATCGGCTCGCATCCGGACGTACGCAACAGCGCCGAGATCATCCGTTCACGGGCGATCGAGGATTTCCACCGCTCCGACCGGCCCTTTGGCATGGCCCGGCAATACACCGCCATCCTTGCCACGCCGCGCTGGCATGAGCGGCTCGGACAGGTGAGGGCGCCGACTCTGGTTCTGCACGGCGCCGCTGATCCGCTGATCCGGCCGGCCGCAGGCGAAGACATCGCGCGGCGTATTCCAGAAGCGATATTCAAGTCCTATCCCAAATGGGGGCATGACCTTTCGGACAAGATGGCCGATGCGCTGGTGGCAGACATCGTGCCGTTCCTGCGGGCTTAGATATCATCTGCTCCCCTCTTTCGCTTGCGGGAGAGGAGAAAGCGTCAGCGGATCGCCACCGGATTGATGATCGCCTGCACCGCACCTTCCAGCCTCGGCGCGCCCAGCGTGAAGAAGAATTCCGTCACACCGTCAGCGGCGAGCTCGGTCGTCACCATGTTCTCGAGGATGTAGACGCCGTTCTTGGCGAGGAGCGTCAGGTGCACGTCAAAGGGCCGTGTCTCTGCTTCGAAGGGGATGACTTCGAGAGCCCAGGTATCGGCGCCGATGGCGACGACGCCGAGGTCGGCAAGATATTGCGCGCCTTCTACCCCGAGGCCGGGCTCGACCGGAGAGAGTTCGGCCGCGCCTTCGGTCGCCTTCATTGTGCCGGTATGGAAGAGGACGATATCGCCTTTGCCAATGGTGACGCCAGCGGCGGCGGCAGCGGCTTCGATTTCGGCCCGGTTGAAGGCGGTGCCGGCTGCGACCGGATCGCCGAAGGCTTTCGTCATGTCGAGCAGGACGCCGCGCGTGGCGACCGGCGGGATGTCATGCGTGCCGAACTGCGTGAGGCCGCCGGTGGTGACGAAGTCTGCAACCGGCACGCCGTTATAGTAGCGATGGTCGATGCCCATATGGCCGAGGCCGTCGAGCTGGCTGCCGATACCGATATAGGTGGTGACAAGATCATCATTGCCGACCGCCTTGTTCTCGCCGAGCGGTGTGCCCGAACCGTCCGAGAGCTGAAGAACGGTCATGTTGAACTTGCGCGGGCCATAGGCGGGCGTCTTCGGGCCCGTGACCTGGCCGAGGGCATAGGTCTTGCCAGTGGTGATGAGTTTCGCCGCTTCGGCGGTTTTCTCCGGGGACAGATTGTTCATCGCGCCGAGCCGGTCGTCGGCGCCGTAGCGGGACGGATACCAGCCTTCTGATTTTACTTCGGTCTTGGTGCCAACCGCCGGTGCCTCGGCGCTCGAGAGGTGGCTACAGGCAGCGAGCAGCGCCGTACCGGCGATAAGGATGCGTTTCATGTCTTCCTCCCTCAATCTTTGAGAAGAGCCTAACCTCGCGGCCCGGCAAGGCAAGAGCGTCAGCCCCTCCGCACCAGAAAACCGGCGCGCGGGAAGTGGACATGGATGGTTTCGGCCTCCGGCGTGAACCGGCGCAAGATGATGCGCTGCGAATCGGCATGCACCAGCTCACCCTCAACCCAGTCCTGGCCGTAATCGTCTGGCGCAACGGCAACCTGTTCGCCCGGCGAGAATTCCTGCGGCTCGTTCCGCGTGGTGGCCGCCACGAGACGCGGCGCTGCATCCTTTGCAATCGCAACGGCTTCTTTCGAGGTGATCGTCTCGGGCTCCTGCCCTTCTGCTTCGGCGAGGCGGCGGTACCAGGCCGCTGTCAGCGGCGCATTCTCGAGGCAGGCGTCGGCGAACTCGGGAACGGCGGATTTCATCCACCAGACGTTCATGTAGGCATGCACATCGACAAGACCCGGCTTGGCGCCGATCAGGTAATTGCCACTGCCTGCGCCCTTGCCACCGGCGAGACGTTCCTCGATCAGCATCAGGCGCGCGCGCCACTGGTCCTTCATCATCGGCGCAACCGCCTTCATGCCCTCGACATTGAACGGGCGGCCGGAAAGCTTTTCCCGGTCCTTGATGAACGCTTCCGGCACATTGTCGCCCATATGCCCGAAGATGACCGCGACCGAGGACTGGAACCAACGGGAATCCGCCCAGCCTGCAACCATCTGAGCAAGGCCTTCATGGCCCGGCAGTTTCAGCGAATAGAGGGGATAGCGCGCCTCGATCTCGCGCAGGATGATCGCAGTGTCGCAATACACGTCGGCGCCGATCTGGAGCACGGGAATGCGCCGGTATCCGCCAGTCAGCGGAATCAGATCCGGCTTCGGCATGATCACCGGCTGCTCGACGCGGGCATAGGCGAGGTTCTTGAGCTTCAGCGCCAGGCGTACCTTCTCTGAGAAGGGCGAGGACGGGTATTCGTGCAGGATGATGCTGCGTGCGTCGGCCATGTGGTGTCGCAAACCTCCCCGTATGCAAGCCGCGCACTTTGCGTGATCCCTGCCCCTCGTAAAGGGGCAAAAGATTCCGCGTGTGGTGCGGCGCAAGAAACGGGTGGCGCGCCGCGCCGGGCGGGCGCATTTTACCCCCATGTTTGATGGACACGCCCCTCTCGATGAACGCGCCCGCGCCTATGACCGGATGGCGAAAGCTTTGGGCTGGCTTGGCGAAACCTGGCCGGACTGGCCCGATCTGGAAGCCGCCGCCTCGGCTGTGGGTCTCTCGCCCCACCACTTCCAGCGCGAGTTCACCCGCTGGGCCGGGATCAGCCCGAAGCAGTACCAGGGGGCCCTTGCGCATGGCGCCGCGGGCGATCTCCTGCGGCGCGGCGCGCCAC
>JBGTKN010000589.1:0-1831 GCA_041744615.1 Hyphomonas sp.
ATGGCGGAGAGACAGGGATTCGAACCCTGGAGACGGTCTCCCGTCTACACACTTTCCAGGCGTGCGCCATCGACCACTCGGCCACCTCTCCGTACGCCGCAGGCGGCGAAGGGCGAGCAGATAACGGATGATGTGGCCCCTCGCAAGCTTGTGATTGCCGCTTGGTCGGATCGTGCCCATATCTGCGGCCACAACAAGGGACTCCAAGCCGATGTTCTTCTCCCGCAAGCCCGCTGCCCTGCCGACCCACGACACCGCCCTGCCCGGCCGCGCCAGGCGGATCCCCACCGCCGCTGAGCACTTCGTCAGCGGTCGCCCGATCGAGGCAGATGTCCCCGCCGACCATGAGTTGGCCGTCTTCGGCCTCGGCTGCTTCTGGGGCGCCGAGCGCATCTTCTGGCAGACCAAAGGCGTCTGGCTGACCCGTGTCGGCTATGCCGGCGGCATCACCCCGAACCCGACCTATGAAGAAGTTTGCTCCGGCGGCACCGGCCATACCGAGATCGTCGAAGTGATCTTCAACCCCGCCGAAGTCTCCTTCGCGGATCTGATGAAGCTCTTCCTCGAAAGCCATGACCCGACCCAGGGCATGGGCCAGGGCAATGATGTCGGCACCCAGTACCGCTCGGCCCTCTATTTCACGACGCCGGAACAAGAAGCCACTGCCCGCGAGATGATCGCCGCCTACAACGCTGAACTCGCGGCGAGCGGCCACCGCGCGCCGGTCACCACCGAACTCGGACCCCGCGGCGACGTCTTCCTGGCGGAAGACTACCACCAGCAATACCTGGCGAAGAATCCGAACGGCTATTGCGGTATCGGCGGCACTGGCGTGAGCTGTCCGTTGCCACAAGTGAAGGCGTAGGGCGGGATTTATCCCGCCGCGCTATTTCCCGGATGCCTGAAGTTGGGGGGTAAAATCCGCCCTAAGACCCGAAGTTCAGCGAAAAACGCTTGCGCGATTCAATCATCGCCTGCGCCTTGAACAGGGCGTCAGAGGCCGATTGCGCGCGCTGGATGGTCGGGTCGCCGCGCAGGCCTTCGACCGCTTGGGCGAGATGGCCGATGGCTTCCTTGACCACGGCTTGGTCGAACTGTTTCTCGGCCCTCACAATCAGCGCGCGGCCGAGTTCAAGTTTGGCCTGGATGATCTGGCCGGTATCCGCCGTCATCGTCGCGGCTTCGAGATGCCGGCGGCGCATCATGATCACCTTGTCGAGCGCCGAAAGTTCGCCGAGCTCTTCAGCGACGCGCACACCGGCGGCGCAGAAGTCGGCCTCAATCTCGTTTCGCAGCGTCTGCGAGACCGGCAGTTCATTCGCCAGCACGCTGTCCAGTTCATGCGCCAGCTCGCGGATCTTTTCGACCCGGAAGGCTTGCGGGTCCGACAGCGCCGGCTGCAGATGCTTGGCAATCAGGTAGGCCGCGAGGCGCGCGACATCTTCGGTTTGCGTCTTGCGCGCGCCGGGAAGCGCGATGGTGAACAGGCGCGCGTCGGCCGGCGACAATCCGCCGCCCCGGCTGAGGCCATGCACTTCGAGGCCGCGTTCGCCGTTGCCCTGTCGGCTCGCCCAGACAAACAGGTCGGCGTCCGCCGTTGCCATCCGCTTGCGCGCACGGGCGACCGAGGCCGTGCCGAGGCCGCCCCTGATCTGACCCATCGGGATCAGCGAAAACGGGGCGTCAAACGAGAAGACCGGCAGATTGCGCGACAAGGCACTGCCCAGCCATTTAGCCGTCCGCCCGCTGGCAGAGCCGGCCGGACGGGCAAGCAGGATCCGAAAACCGGGCGTCTTGTTGGCCCGCGCGCGGGCCGCGCGGCTGCCATTGA
>JBGTKN010000590.1:0-3695 GCA_041744615.1 Hyphomonas sp.
GCGCCATCATCCGTTCACGGTAGGTTGCGCTGCCGGTCACGGTGGGCATCGCGGTCTCCGTCAGCGTGGCGGCCGCCGTGCCGGCGCCCGGCGCCTCATGGCCCGGGATCAGGCAGCAGGCGGACGTGCCCAGAAGGGCGCCCAGCGAAAAGAGCGGGAAAATGATGTTCCTGTGAAAACCCTGGGTGCGCATTCTCAAGTTCCTCATTTTCCCGGCCTTCCCCTTGTTCTAGCGAATGCAGAGCACGCTGTCGAATGCCTGGCCTGCCAAAGTGATCGAGCTGTCCGCCGGGCTCACCAGCGGCCCGGTCAGGCCGTCAAGCAGGGTGTGGCTGCTGGAATTGCTGAACCCCTGCACGCGGCAGAAACCATCGGCCGAAACCTTGCCGCAGCTGTTGGCCGCCTTGCCGCAGGAATTGACGCGCATGCCGTTCAGCATCGGCGCGTTGAACGCCTGGCTGTTGCCACCTGAACTGCCGCCGCCGCTGCCGCCGCCATTACCGCCGCCGAAGCCGGGTTCGCCACCGCCTGCCGTCCCAGCGCAGCTGATCGCGCGGTAGGTTCGCCCGCCGCTGCGGAAGGAGAGTTCGGACGGGCTGTAAATCTGGAACTTGCTCTGTGAGCCTTCGGTATAGCTCACCGATCCGGTATGGCCTACGCTCTTGCAAAAGGCGTTGGCGTTCGCCTCGCCGCAATTGCCGCCGCTCTTGCTGCAATAGGCAATCGCTGCGCCGTGATATTCCGGGTTCGGATAATTCGTAGAAGGCTGCGGCCCGCCGCCGCCAAATCCTGGCCCGCCGCTGCTCGCGCCGGTGCAGCTGATGGTCGAGAACATCATCCCGCCGTTCTGATAGCTGCGGTCCACCGGCACATAGCCCCGGCTCGAGGTGCGCTGGCCGGCCGAATAGGTCATCGCATCCGAATGGCCCAGCAGTTCGCAGAATGCCTTGGCATTCGGCTTGCCGCAATTGGCAATCGACTTGCCGCAATAGAAGATCGGCACGCCCTGCCAGCGCGGATCGTCGTACCGCGTCACGTTCGAGCCCTGCTCGCCGCCATTGCCGCCGCCAAATCCTGTTGCGGGGCGTACGGACGAAATGTTGTTGTTCATCTTCAGCGTCTTGAGGTCCGCCACATCCTGGGCGATCGTCACGCAGCGGCCCTTGAAATTGCCGTCCGTGCAGATCTCCCACGCGCCGTTCACCTTCAGCGAGGAGGCCTTGTCATTCATGTTGGTCTCGCGGCCGAGCGCGCTCAGGGCGCCGGTGGCCGTGATCACGGTGCCGCCGAAATTGGCATCCGAGTAAAGCGTTAGCGAGGGCGCGCTGCCGCCTCCGCTGTTGCCGCCGCCGAAGCCCTGCGCTGAAGCCGTGAGGCCAAGAACCGGCACTGCAAGTGCCGCGAGAATCCAATGCTTCATCACCCGTCCCTCCTATAGCGTCGCTGAAGGCGCGCCTTTTGATTTTCTAACTTTCAATAGGAAATTCGAGTGTCGTGTGATTGACAGAAACCACCTTGCGTCTAGCTTTGCCCTCAGGGGACAATCCCGGGAAAGGCACCGGCGATGCAGACGAAGGCGCAGTTCGATCACAAGCGCGGGCTCTGGTTCTCCGGACTGCCGGAATCATTACAGGAAGAAGTTCTGCGCAGCGCCGTCCGCCTGAAGTTCAAGCGCGGTAAACACCTGTTCCGCCAGGGCGATCCGCCCACTGGCCTGTTCGGAATCGTCTCCGGCGAAGCGCAGGTCATCGGCACCACTATCGCCGGCCTCGACATCCTCGTCGCCATGCACCGCCCGGGAGACTGGACCGGGTTTCTCGCCTGCCTCGATGGACAGAATTTCACCTTCAACGTCGTCGCCAGCCAGCCATGCGAAGTGCTCCATCTCCCGCTCGCCGCCGTGCGCCGCATCTTCATGAACGACGTGGACGCTCTCTCGCACATGGTCGCGCCGGAACTCGCCACCCTGCGCGCGCTTTATTCCCACATCATCGAACATCTCGCCTTCACGCCGCTGCAGCGCCTCGCGCGCCGGCTCGTCGATCTCGCCTCGAACGTGCAGGGCGAGCGCGTCACGTCTCGCACCATCTCGCCGATCACGCAGGACCAGCTCGCCCTCTCCATCATGGCCTCGCGCCAGTGGACCAACCGGCTGCTGCAGCATCTCGAAAAAGCCGGCCTCATCGCCCGCGCCCGCAGCCGTATCGACGTGCTCGACCTGCCGCGCCTCCGGCAACTCGCCATCTACGGCGAAGACGGCTTCATCCTGATGGAACCCGCGAGTGCCGAACCCGCCAGCGCGGAATAGGCGCTGGTCAGATTTCGACCGGCAGGCTTTTGACGCCGCCCGTCAACACATCCGCCAGCGTCGTCGTATCAAGAATGCCCCGCGTCGCATCGGCCACCCGCGCGAACACCTTGCGCAGTTTGCAGGCATTCTCGTTGGCGCAGTCGCCGCAGCGCCGATAAGCCATCTTGGAGAGGCAGGGCAGGGGCGCCAGGGGCCCGTCGATGAGCCGCAGCACTTCACCGAAGGTTACCGTCTCCGGGCGGCGCAGCAGCAGATAACCGCCCGCCTTGCCGCGCCGGCTCGCCACCAGGCCCGCCCGCTTCAGATCCAGTAGGATTTGCTCCAAGAACTTTCGAGGAATCACTTCCTGCAGGGCGATCTCGCTGATCAGCATGGTTCGCCCGTCGCCGTGCGCGGCCAGAGCCAAGAGCGCGCGCAGGGCATATTTGGACTTTTGCGAGATCATGCCCTCTCCTTATGGCAGCAGCTGTGCCAGAGTTCAGCATTTCTAACAAGCATACTGATTCAGTCGTGTTAAAGGTCTGATTCAAATTACGGAAACACAATAAAACATAACGCCAAACGCTGGCTTTCAAAAATCTAACTTTTATACACGACAAAGTTGATAGACATAAAGGGTTCCAGAAACAGGAGCAGCCCATGTCGCCCCCTCATCATGCTTTCGTCGCCATTGCGCTTGGCGCCCTTGCGCCGGTCGCCGCGGCCCAGTCCGCTCCCTTGTCGGATGCTTCCTCCCCGCCGGAGGATGCGGAACTGCGCCGCGAGACGATCACCGTCACCGCCCGCCGCGTTACCGAAGACCTTCAGGACGTGCCAATCCCGGTGTCGGTGCTGACCGAAGATTTCATTGCCGAATCCGGCGCGTTCAATGTCGGCCGCCTGCGCGAGATCGTGCCGACGCTGCAGTTCTATTCTTCGAACCCCCGCAACACGGCGATCAATATCCGCGGCCTTGGCGCGCCGTACGGCCTCACCAATGATGGCCTTGATGCCGGCGTCGGTCTGTATGTCGACGGTGTCTTCCTCGCCCGCCCCGCCGCCACCACTCTGGACTTCATCGATGTCTCGCAGATTGAAGTGTTGCGCGGACCGCAGGGCACACTGTTCGGCAAGAACACCACCTCCGGGGCCATCAACATCACGACGAAGAAGCCCTCCTTCACACCGGAATCCGAGTTCGAGCTGACTTACGGAAACCTCGGATACATTCAGGCCAAGGCCTCGATCACCGGTCCGATCACGGACCGAATCGCCGGCAAGCTCTCTTTCTCCGGAACCCAGCGCGACGGAACGCTCTACAATGTCACAGAGCGCAACGACATCAACGACCTCAACAATCTCGGCGTGCGGGGACAGCTCCTCGTCAACGTCACCGACACACTGG
>JBGTKN010000591.1:0-3368 GCA_041744615.1 Hyphomonas sp.
GTCACTGGAAAGTCTCGCCAGGATCGTCGATAACCCTGTTCTCAGTCTGCCCGGCGTGGGCAACTGAAACCATCACCGCAGCCGAAACGGCGTGCACGAATTACACCATGTGATGGGACGCTACCCTTGCGCCCACAGGAAACACGCCTCTGAAGAAATAAGTTCCAACTTGATCAAGCCGCTGGAAAAAGCGCGCCGGGTCCTTGCGCAACACCGCCGGTCACGGAGCGCAGCCTCAGTCCGCCGCCACCAGGAAATGCGCCATCAGCGCCGTCACCGGCTCGGCGCGGCTTTCTTGCCAGGCTTCCGCCCGCACCGAGGCCATCCGCCGGCCCATCTTCAGCACATAAGCCCGCGCATAGAGGTCCTTCGCATGCCCCTGGCGCAGATAATCGATGGTCAGGTTGATCGGCTTAGGCGGGCGCGGCATGTCAGAGACAAGGAACACCTGCAGCATTGCCGTCAGCTCGAGGAAGGAGGCAATCGCCCCGCCATGCAGCGCCCGGATCGCCACATTGCCGATCAGCTTCTCCTGGAAGGTCAGGATCGCAGTCATCTCGTCGCCCAGAACCTCGCAGCGCATGCCAAGCGTCTGCGCAAACGGCAGGCGCTTCAGGATCGCGTCGATTTCGTCCGCCCTCGGATTGGTCAGCTCGGGGTTCATTTCTTGCTCCCGCCGCCGAGGCGCGCCTTGTTAATGGCAAACGTGCCCGCCGCCGTCGCGATCAGCTTGTCGCGTGTCTCGTGATACGCCCAAGCCCGCGTGAAACAGACCGTCCGCGTCAGGTGGTAGCATTCCGCCTCGCCGATGATGTCGCGGCCCTTCTCGGCCGGGCGCATATAGTCGATGCGCAGGTCGATTGTCGCCACGAACCGCATCTCGGTCATCGCCGAGGTGCAGGCCATGCCGCACAGGTTGTCGAGGAAGGTCGTGATCACCCCGCCATGGATGACGCCGGTTTCCGGGTCGCCAACCAGTTGCGCCTCCCAGGGCTGGATTCCAAACACGTGGCCCTTTTCAACCTTGGTGACCCGGAACCCAGTCTCGTTGGCCCAGGGCACCACGTCTCGCATCACGTTAATGTTCTCATTCATGATGGCCGCGATGTCATATTGCTGTTTCGGCTTGTCGCTCATGCGGCCCGGTTCGCTTTCCATGTTTGACGCCCTATGGAAGCCGGATAACATCGCGCGGGACTCATGGAAACGGGTTCGCGCAAGGTAAGGAGAGACGGGCATGGCCTTTGACGCAGCGGCAAAGCCGAAAACCTGCATCATCGGGGCAGGATGTTCCGGATTCACGATGGCGAAGCGCTTGAAGGATCTCGGGCTGCCCTACGATTGTTTCGAGAAATCCGACAATGTCGGCGGCAACTGGTATTACAACAACCCGAACGGGGTCTCGTCCTGTTACCAGTCGCTGCACATCGATACGTCCAAGTGGCGCCTCGCCTTTGAGGACTATCCGGTGCCTGCC
Organism: Hyphomonas sp.; assembly: GCA_041744615.1. GTDB lineage: Bacteria > Pseudomonadota > Alphaproteobacteria > Caulobacterales > Hyphomonadaceae > Hyphomonas. The sequence goes on from JBGTKN010000591.1 coordinate 1,478, forward strand.
GACTGGCCCGACTTTCCGCACCATGCGCAGCTCTGTCAGTACTTCAACGACTATGTGGATCATTTCGGCCTGCGCGAGACGATCACCTTCAACACCGCCGTCGAGGATGTCTCAGACCTGCCGGGCGGGCGGTACCGCGTGAAACTGTCGACCGGCGAGACGCGCGAATATGACGCCGTTTGTGTTGCCAATGGTCATCACTGGGATGCCCGGATGCCCACCTATCCAGGTACGTTCAACGGCTACCAGATCCACTCGCACCACTACCGCGACCCCTTCTCTCCGTATGATTTCCGCGGCAAGCGCGTGATGATCGTCGGCGCCGGCAACTCGGCGATGGACATCTCTTCGGAGCTCTCCCAGCGCCCGCTGGCGGAAAAGCTGTTCATCTCGATGCGCCGCGGCGTCTGGGTACTGCCGAAATACATGGACGGAAAGCCGGCCGACAAGGCCGTGCTGCCGGGCTGGATGCCGCCAAAGATGGGCCGCTCTCTGGCCAAGGCGAAAATCCGGAAGACGATCGGCAACATGGAAGATTACGGCCTGCCGAGGCCGGACCATGAACCGCTCGACGGCCACCCCTCCGTATCCGGAGAATTCCTGACGCGAGTCGGCTGCGGCGACATCACGCCGAAGCCCGGCATTGAACGCCTGGATGGGGACCATGTGGTGTTTACCGATGGCACGCGCGAGAAGGTCGATGCCATCGTCTGGGCCACCGGCTACAATACCAGCTTCCCGTTTTTCCGGCAGGACGAGCTGACCCCGAAGGACAACGTGTTCCCGCTCTACAAACGCATGGTCCAGCCGGGCAGGGAGACCCTGTTTTTCCTTGGACTCGCCCAGCCCCTGCCGACGCTGGTGAACTTTGCCGAGCAACAATCGAAGCTCGTGGCCGCTGCGCTGACTGGAGTCTAGGCCTTTCCGCCTGCGGACGAAATGCACCGCGTCACCCGGGCCGACGAGGAAGCTCATCTCGGCCACTTCTATGACAGCCCCCGCCACCGCATGCAGGTGGACTTCAACGCCTATTGCAAGGATCTACTCAAGGAGATCGAGCGCGGCGCGAAGCGGGCGAAGGTCAACGCGTGAGCCTGCGCCATGGGTGGCTGGCGGCGGCGATGCTGCTAATCGGGGCGTGTGCAAGCTCGCCCGCGCCGATCATCGTCTACGGCCCGCCGGTGGATTATGGCCCGCCAGGCGATATCCGCAATCCGCCGCAGGGCCCGTTCCAGCCGAATGCCTTCCTAAGGCTGTGCCCGGGAATGAGCGTCTCGAATAGTCCGCCAGCGGACAGTGAACGCTGGATCGTGGATTACAAACCGGTGATCCTGGTAGGGCAGGTGGTGCTTGTCACCGCTCCGGCCAATGATGTCTGCCTCGCCTCCGGCTTCGGCCTGCGTGCCGGGCGCCTGCATGACGGTATCGACCTGACGAGTCGCCCGCCCGGCCTGATTTACGCCGCCGCGCCAGGCCGCGTGATCGAGGCGCGCAATTCCTCCGGTTACGGACTTCAGGTCCTCATCGACCATGGCAAGGGCGTCTACACGCGCTATGCCCACCTCGAAAACTTCGATAGGGGGGTTCAGCTAGGCTCGCCCATCGGCTTTGGCCAGCCCATCGGCCTGATGGGGGCAACCGGCAATGCCGAGGCGCCGCACCTGCACTACGAAGTGCTGACCGGCAACTACGACAACCCGAACGCCTCCAAGGGGCTGACGCCCAACGATCCTTTTGCCTTCCCAGCCTATGATTTTGTGGGCTATTGAGACGCCGGGAGGATTTGATGATGGACTGGCTTACCTCTGGCAGGTCTACGCGCCGGCTTGTCCTGGCGATGGCCTCGAGCCTGCTTCTCAGCGCCTGCGCCTGCTTTCCGGGTCATGCGCCG
>JBGTKN010000592.1:0-13002 GCA_041744615.1 Hyphomonas sp.
CCAATCGCATAGCCCGGATGGCGCCCCAGACGGGTCACCCGCCGCGCCGCGCCGGTCCGCGTCTCGCGCAGGTCGCCCCGCCCGATGGCTAGCCCGACCAATCCGAACCGCACGCGGTCCTGCCCGGAGCCGGTGCCAGCAAACTGCACTGCCCAGCCCTGCGCGTCGATCTCGATCTCGTCGAGACAGTGCGCCGCCGTCAGGGCCCAGTCTGCGGAAATCATCGTCGCCCCGCACAGGTGGTGCACGGAATTTCCGTTCACCACCTGCAGCGAGGCGAAGCCCGGCCAGTTCTCGATCTGCGCGTCGCGCCCGCCCACTATCTGGGCACGCGCCAAAGGCAACAGGCAGGCAAAGGCGAACAGAACCACAAGCCAGCGCATGGCGGCTTCCCTTCCGGATGCCGCGCCAAAATGCTCCCGGCTTCGGGAAGCGTCAAGCCCGCACGCAGCGCAGGCCTACTCGCCGCTCACCACCACCAGCGTGTATGGAATGAAAATCTCCAGTTCCATGGGGCCGGAGGGCTGGGTGATGATCCGGCTCTCGAGGCCCGTCAGCGTCACCTTCGCCGGTCGGAAACTGTCCTTCAGTCCGCTGACTTCGGCCGCAATGTCGGCCACCAGATCAGCCCGGTGCTTGGCAACATCCCGCGCACCGATGAACTGTTCGTCGCCCAGATAGGCTTCCGAACGCCCCGCCATCTCCATCGACGAGATGAAGGTCTTGGCCCGCGCCATCAACGCCTCGAAGCTCTCGTCCGGCCGTGTGTCGATGTTCAGCGTCAGCGTGAACCGGCCGCTGTTGGAGTAATCGGTCTTGTAGACATCCGTGAACAGAACGGTCTCGATATCCGCGGTCGTCTGGCCCAGCGTGCCGCCGCCGAGCGAGAACCCGGCCGTCGTCGCAGCTTTCGCCTTCAGGCGGGTGAACATCGTCTCGAGTTCCTTGCTCCGCTCGGCGGCATCGCGCGTGCCGCTCTGATAGGTCACCGCAACCATGACGAAGTCGGCCGGCACACGGCGATACACGGCGGGCGCATTGCGGCGTCCCCCGTCGACGATCCGGTTGGACGTAACAATCGAGCGTTCCATGTCCTGGGCGGCTGCCGGCGGCGCTGGCAAGACGGTCAGAAGCGACAGGGCGATGAGAGCAATCTTGAAGTGCATGGAACGGATCCTCCCTTTTTGTGTGCCGAGACCGTCCGCGACCGCCCGGCCCGAGTCAACCGCCCCGCACGCCGACGCGTTGACGGACAGCGCCGTTCATCTACAATTGACGAGAAGCCGGAGCCTCAAAGGCAGGCGTCGCACGGACACCGAACGCAATGCGCAACCTTGCGACAGGTCATGGCAGGGCAGATGCACGTCTTTCCGAAACCTTGTAAACCATGCCAACCTGTAGGAAGCCCGCCATGCCCCGTCTCACGCATCTGCCGGCCACCGCATCGCGCGACGAGGTTATGAGTGTCATCGCCCGTGACGCCGCCGTGATAATCGACGGACTGATGACGCCGGACCTTCTCCGCCGTGTACGGACGGAGATCATGCCCTATGTCGAGGCGACCCCGCCCGGCCGGGATGACTTCACCGGACGCCTCACGACCCGCACCGGCGCGCTGATCGCTCGCTCGCCCGCCTGCCGGGAACTCGTCACCGAACCGATGATCAACGCCGCCACCGCAGCTTTCCTTGCTCCCTTTTGTGACCGTTACCAGTTGCACCTGACCCAGGTGATCCGCATCAAGCCGGGACAGGGCGCTCAGGTACTGCACCGCGACCGACTCGCCTGGGGCGGCTATCTGCAGCGCAGCATAGAGCCGCAACTGAACATGATCTGGGCCGTGACGGACTTCACGAAGGAGAACGGTGCGACCCGCGTCGTCCCCGGCAGCCATCTCTGGGAAGACGGGCGCGGCGCCCATGAGGAAGAGATCACCTATGCCGAGATGAAGGCAGGGTCGGTCATTGTCTATACCGGCTCCGTGATCCATTCCGGCGGCGCTAACGTCTCGGCCGCCGACCGCGTCGGAATCAACATCACCTATTCTCTCGGGTGGCTGCGGCAGGAGGAGAACCAGTATCTCTCCTGCCCGCCCGACGTCGCCGCAAGCCTGTCACCAAAGTTGCAGCGCCTGATCGGCTATTCGATGGGCAGCTACGCCCTCGGCTACTTCTCGCCGCCGCTGCCTCCTGGCGAAGGCCCGGAAATCGTTCCTCCCGAAACGCTGTTTTCCGGCGAGGTGAAGGGCTGGGGGGACGACCTTTATGCCAAGGTTTCGGAGCGGGCCTCGGCGAAAGACTGAACCCTTTGCAATCAAGAAAAGCCCGCGGAAGCTTCCTTCCGCGGGCTTCTGATTTGGGTTCGTCCCCGGACTTACTTGCGCCAGATGGCGGCCAGAGAGGGGTCTTCCACGCCGCCTTCATACTTGCGCAGTTCGTGGCGGCCGACGACCATGTGGTGCACTTCGTCCGGGCCGTCAGCGAGGCGCAGGGTGCGCTGGCTGGCGTACATTCGGGCGAGCGGGGTCCATTGCGAGACACCGGTGGCGCCGTGGATCTGGATCGCCTGGTCGATGATCTGGCAGACGCGTTCCGGCACCATGGCTTTCACCATCGAAATCCAGATACGGGCTTCCTTGTTGCCGAGCACGTCCATCGCCTTGGCGGCTTTCAAGACCATCATGCGCATCGCTTCAATCTCGATGCGGGCGCGGGAGATGATCTCGGTATTGCCGCCGAGTTTCGCCAGCGGCTTGCCGAAGGCCTCGCGGCTCAGGCCGCGGATGCACATCAGATCCAGCGCGCGTTCGGCCTGGCCGATCGAGCGCATACAATGGTGAATACGGCCCGGGCCGAGGCGAAGCTGCGAAATCTCGAAGCCGCGGCCTTCGCCGAGCAGCATGTTTTCCTTCGGTACGCGGACGTTCTCGAAGCGCAGGTGCATGTGGCCATGCGGGGCGTCCGGCTCGCCGAAGACGTGCATCGGGCCGACGATCGTCACGCCCGGATGGGGCAGCGGCACGAGGACCTGGGACTGCTGGCGGTTGACATCCGGTCCGTTGTTCGAGCGGCACATCACGATCATGATGCGGCAGCGCGGATCGCCGGCGCCCGAGGCGTAATACTTCTCGCCGTTCAGGACATATTCGTCTCCGTCGAGTTCGCATTTCATCGAGACATTCTTGGCGTCCGAGGAGGCCATGTGCGGCTCGGTCATGACATAGGCAGAGCGGATCTTGCCCTCGAGCAGCGGCTTCAGCCACTTCTCCTTCTGGGCGGGCGTGCCGACGCGTTCCAGCACTTCCATATTGCCGGTGTCGGGGGCCGAGCAGTTCATCGTTTCGGACGCCATCGGGTTCTTGCCGAGTTCAGCGGCGATATAGGCATAGTCGAGGTTCGACAGCCCTTCGCCGGTTTCGGCGTCCGGAAGGAAGAAGTTCCAGAGGCCCTGCTTCTTGGCTTCGTCCTTGGCTTTCTCGAGGCATTCCAGCTGGCCGGGCGCGTAAGTCCAGATGTTCGGATTGCCTTCGCCGAGGCGGTGGAACTCCACGCTCATCGGGTTCACGGTTTCCTGGATGAACTTCACGACGTGTTCGTAGAGCGGGCGGACGCCCTCGGACATGCGAAGATCGTTCAGGTCGGCGTGCTCGTCGCCGGTGCGTTGTGTATCAGGCATGGGTCTGTTTCCTCTCCCAAGGTTCATGTTTTCTGCTGGTCTTCTTCAGCAGGGTAACTGACGCGCCGGGGGGCGCGCAAATTCTTTCTGGCTCTCGCGCCGGCGAAGGGACTCGGTTAAGGCGCTTGTAATGAGTTCCATTTCGGCCCTCGTGATCCTCGTCACCGTGCTGGTGACCGCGTTCATTTCCGGCATCTTCGGCATGGCCGGCGGGCTGATCCTGATGGGCGTGCTGGCCGCGATGCTCCCCGTCGCGACCGCCATGGTCGTTCACGGCGCCGTGCAATTGGTCTCCAACGGCTACCGGGCTTTCCTCTGGCGCCAATATATCGACTGGCGCGTCTTCCGCCGCTACGCGCTGGGCGCGCTGGCGGGCTTTCTGGTCCTGCTCGCTCTTGCCTGGCGCCCCGAGGCGCGTGGGGTCTACCTGTTCCTCGGCCTTACCGCGATGCTCGTCTGGCTGCCGAAGGGCTGGCTCAGCCTGGACATACTCAAGCGAGGCCAGGCGGAACTGGCGGGTTTTGCCGTACAGGCCCTGAATACGCTGGGGGGCGTGGCCGGTCCCTTGCTCGATATCTTTTTTGTCACGACCGGCATGGACCGGCGCGCGATCGTGGCCACCAAGGCGGTAACGCAGGTTCTCGCCCATCTTGTGAAGATTGTGTTCTGGAGCGTTCCGGTGATTGCCGCTGCCGGCGGAGCTGCTTTTCCGCCGCTCTGGTTTTTTGTCCTGGCGGTCCCGCTCTCCATGCTCGGCACGACTCTCGGCGGCAAGCTGCTCGAGCGCATGAGTGATGTCGACTTCAAGCGGGCGATGAAATGGCTCGTCACCGCGATCGGCGCGGCGATGCTGCTGAAGGCGGCGGGATGGTTTTAGCACGGCGGTCATGCGCGTTACTCCACTTCCCCAACGCGCTCGTTTGCCCCAGTCTCGACTATTCGGCAACTTTATCTTATGAAGCTCGCTCATCACCATTGGTGATAACACGGGCGGACCCCTCATGAACCTGCGCAGTCTCGACCTGAACCTGCTGCCCGTATTGGAATCCATCCATACCGAGCGCAGCCTGACCCGGGCGAGCGAGAGCCTGCACATCACGCAGCCCGCCGTGAGCAATGCGCTGGCCCGGCTGCGGCTGCATTTCGAGGACCCGCTGTTCGTGCGCGAGGGGCGCGGCGTGAAGCCAACGGCTATGGCGGAGGCGTTGATGCCGGCGGTGCGCGAAGCGCTGGACCGGCTACGTGCAGGACTGGAGCCGCGCTCGGAATTTGACCCCGCCCGCTCGACCAGAGTGTTCAATATTTCGGCGCGGGATGCCTCGGCCTACATGTTGGTGCCAACGCTGGCGCGCAAGCTGGAAGCGGTGGCGCCGGGACTTCGCATTGCCTGGAGCCAGATCGACCGTGCCGCTATCTCGACGGAGCTGGCTTCGGGCCGGCTCGACCTGGCTATCGATGTGCCGGAACTGCGCGGCGCCAATATGGAGCGCGAGGTTCTGTTCTCCACGCCATACGCCTGCATGCTGGCGTCGGATCATCCGTTAGCGGACAAGAAGCTGACGCCGGAGCGGTTCTTCGGGCTGCGCCATATCGCCGTCTCCAGCCGCCGAGAAGGTCGCAGCCTCGTGGAGGAAATGGCACGCGCAGCGGGTGGGCGGATCACCCCGGCGCTGCGCCTGCCGAACCACCAGCCGGCGATCGAAGCCGTGCGCCGGACGCAGCTTGCACTGGTCGCGCCACGCCCGATGGCTGAAGCCTCCGGTCTCGCCGTGCGCGACCTGCCGATTGCCTCGCCGATGCTCGCCAGCGTGCTCTACTGGCGGCGCGAAAACTCCCAGGACCCCGCTCTGACATGGCTGCGCGGCGTGTTCGGGGAAATCGCGGCGGGGATGTAACGGCCGGCTTAAGCGCGCCGGTATTCTTCGTCCCTGGCCTGGGCAATCCTTGTGCGGACGGTTTCGGTATCATAGCCGAAAAGTTCGAGCGCGATACCGACCATCTGGAGGCCGGACTCAATGGCTTCGGGCACGACATGCCCAGCTCCGGCGGCGCTGAGTTTGACCATGTGGTCGCCGTCATGCGCGCGCGCAAGGATGGTCAGGCTGGGGCACAGTTCCAGCGCGCAGCGGACCATTGCCTCGGCGCGGTCCGGGTCGTCGACGGTGACGATCAGCATCGCGGCGCGGGTGATGCCGGTGGCTTTGAGGAACTCGGCGCGGGCCGCGTCGCCGACATAGGCATGCACGCCGGCCTTGCGCGCCATCCGAATCTTGTCGGGCTCGCGGTCGATGGCGACGATCGCGGCGTCTTCATCCACAAGCAGGCGGGCGATAGACTGGCCGACGCGGCCATAGCCGGCGAGGATGACATGGTCTGTCAGGTGTTCGAGGTCCATCATCGGCGGTCCGTCGGCTTCGGCCGCCTTGTTTCCCTTTGCCAGCCAGCGGCCGAGTTGGCCAAGGATCGGCGCCAGCATCATCGAGAGACCGGCAACCGCCGAGGCAAACGTCACCACGTCGCCCGGCACCGCATCAATGGCGCGCGCCGTCGTCAACACGACGAAGGCGAACTCGCCTGCCGAGGCGAGCAGCAGCGCAGCCTCCAGCGAGAGACCGTGATTGCCTGCGAACAAGCGGCAGGCGACATAGGCGATCAGGAATTTCACGGCGATCAGCGCCACAAGTGCGACGAGGATCCAGCCGATCTGGTCGGCGATCACGGGCAGGTCGAGGCTCATGCCGACGGTCATGAAGAAGAGACCCAGCAGCAGGCCCTTGAAAGGTTCGAGGTCCACCTCGGTCTGGTGCTTGAACTCGGTCTCGCCGACCAGCAGCCCGGCTAGGAAAGCGCCGAGCGCGAGCGACAGGCCGGCGCTGAAGGTGATCGCGGCGGCGCCCACGACGGTGAGCAGGGTCAGCGCCATCAGGAAGTCGCGGCCCCCGGCGGCGGCGGCAAGGCGGAATATCCGGCCGAGCAGGTAGCGGCCGATGGCCCAGATCACCGCGATGGCAATCAGGCCCCGGACCAGCGCATCCAGCAGGACCCCGGCCATGTTGGCATCCGCCTTCATGCCCGCGAAGCCGACGAAGATCAGGATCGGCGCGACCATGATGTCCTGGAAGAGCAGCACGCCGAGCGCCGTGCGGCCGACAGGCTGGGCGGCGCGCTTCTGTTCGATCAGCACCTGCATCACGATCGCGGTGGACGACAGCGCCAGCGCAAAGCCAAGGATCATCGCTACCGGCAGGTCGAGCCCGAAGGCGATGCCGGCCGCGGCAATGGCGACCGCGCTGACAATCGCCTGCAGGCCGCCGGTACCGACCACGACCTTGCGCAGGGCCCAGAGCTTTTCGAACGAGAACTCAACCCCTAGAAGAAAGAGCAAGAACAGCACGCCGAGTTCGGCAAAGGGCAGCGCAGCCTCCGGCGAGGAGATCGAGAAAAATTCCAGGATCGGGGTATCGATGGCCAGATGGCCAAGCGCAAAGGGACCGAGCGCGAGCCCCGCCAGCATGAAGCCGATGACTGTCGGCACCTTGATGAAGCGCATGGCCGGCACGAGGATGCCGGCAGCGATGAGGAAAACCAGGAGGTCCTTGATCAGGGTCGGGCTGGGGCCATGGCTGTTGGCGGCGTGATCGATGACCTGTTCCATGCGGCGCCCCCTTCCTGCGGAATCGTGAACCGTATCCTAGGCGAGCGGGGAGTCGCCTGACACCCCACCATGTCACAATAGGTAGACTGATGGCGCCGGAATGACAGCAGCGCCCGATTTCGCATCAGGCGAGGCCGGCGCCCTCTGCCGGATGGGCAGCGCCCGGCGCGGAGACGGTTTCGCCGAAGTCGAGCAGGTCGCCGGGCTTGCAGTCGAGTGCTTCGCAGAGGCGGGCGAGTGTTTCGAAGCGCACGCCCTTGACCTTGCCGGACTTCAGCAGCGACAGGTTTGCCTCCGTGATGCCGATGGCCGCCGCCAGGTCTTTCGCCTTCATCTTGCGGCGGGCAAGCATCACATCCAGCGTCACGATGATGTCGCGGGCCATCAGATGATCTGGTCACTTTCCGCCTTAAGGCGGAGGCCTTCGGCAAAGACATGGGAGAGGCCGAGGATGGCAAGGCCCATCGCGCCGGTGCCGAGGGCGAGATCGTTGCCCTGCCAGATGAAGCCGCGCCCGTCGCCGCTGGTCCAGCTGAGTACGGTCGGCACGATCAGGGCGCTGGCGGCGGCCGCCCAGATGAGGCCGCTACCCGCACTGCGCAGCGATTTGAAGTTGCGGGGGGTGAACACCTCTCCCTCGCCCGTGCGGCCGAAGAGGCCGGCGAAATCTCCGAGGACACCGATGATAATCAGGGTTGGCGTGTTGACCAGCAGGGCGAGGAGGAAGGCGTTCAGTACGTCCGTCCAGTTCTCCCGCGTGACGACCATCGCGCCGACCTTGCCGGCGAGGTCGGCAGCGACGGCGCCCAGCATCATGACGATGAGGACGATTGCGGCGATGGACAGCCAAGACGTGTCGCGCAGGGCTGAGGGCTGGGGCATGTTTGCTTCGGAGCGGGTCATATGGGGATCTCCCTGTTCAGAGGAGATATACATCGAATATTATTGTATGACAATAATTTCTTTTCGCTTAAAAGAATTTTCTGCCGCGAGCGTCTGCCCCCGACCCTAACCCTTCCCGACTAGGGAGCCTCCGCATCATGAAGGATCAACAACTCGGCATCGAGCGCGCCGTGCAACTCCCGGCGCAGGACCTGCTGGCCCTGGATCACTTCGGCGGCATACGCCTTGAACCGCGGCCTGTTGTCGAGAAAGTCGTTCCGGAAGGCCTGCGACTGTGCCATCGCCGGGAAATCACAGAAGCTCCGGGACCGGTCGACCGGAGAGAGCTTGATCATGTCGGGATATTGCCGTGAAAGCACCATGCGGTCCACCTGGATATCATGGCGCAACTGTGCGTACTGGTCGATGGCCTGGGCGAACCGGACGATCCGCATCCGGAGCGTCTGGTTCGACACGAGCAGGATCTGACCGGTCGACATCAGTTCACTGATGGTCGGAGGAAGGTTTATATCGCCGGCAAAGATGTGGGACGACACCACAGCGCTGCAGTGCGCGCCAACCGGCTCAAGCACGGCGGCGCCCGGACTACCGAATGTCTCGAAATAAGCCGCGATCTCGTCCAGACTTCCTGCCCGCGCCACAATATCGGCGCGCTCGCTTTCCTGCTCCGCAATCATGAGCGAGATTTCGTCATGCAGGCGGACGAGATATGCCCGCTCCAGTTCGCGCTCGATACGCGCTGCGTTCCAGTTGGCGACCTGTGTCGCGACGAAAACACCGACCACCACGATGAGGAAATCGAGCCCAACGGCGAACCAGTTCTGGGCTTTAACATGTTCGGTGAGGCGACGGAGGATCATTTTTGCGCCTCCAGCGCCGCCAGCACATCCTGCGCGCGCTCCATGTGCATCGCGCTGACCCCTCTTTGATTGTAGGCCGTCACGCCGAGTATCTTGATTGCATTCCGCAGACGGACATCCTCTGACATCGTCGCTGAATTGATAGTGGCAATCCGGGAACCCATGGTGGGAGCCTGAATATTCCCTGCCGGGTCCGTCAGATCGACCTCGACGGCATCGATCAGGGCACTGATGGCAGCTTGCGCATCGTTTCTCAGGACGCGGTAGGACTCGAGGGAATAGTGCGCCTGGACATCATAGGCGAGAAGTGCATCGCGCAAAGCGGCGTCGCGCACCAATGCCACGTCGCCTGCCGAGAGCATTTCGATGAATGTCGGTGCCTGTGTTGCCGGGATCCGGCCCGCGCGCACCGCGCTCAAATCGGCCGAAATCTCCTCCGCCGGCCGGAGCGGGCCTTTTGCGGGATCGAATGTATCAATATCGTTCAGCAGGCGCGCCGATGCGTCGACAGCCGATTGCCAGATATCCAGCGCCATCTTAGAGCGTTCCTCAATGGCTTCGAAGTCACTGCGCAGGCGCTCGATATAAACCTGCTCGCGCTCCCGGTCCTTGCGCGCCTCGTTCCAGTTGGAGACCTGGGTGGCGAAGAAGACACCCAGGACGACGATGGCGAAATCGAGCGCGACGGCGAACCAGTTCTGGGCTTTGACGTGCTTGGTGAGGCGGCGGAGGATCACGGGGATACTCCCAGGCGGGTCTGCCGGGCATCGATCAGCTCACCGATCTTGCGGTGTTCGGCAAGAATGTCGCGGACACTGTTGATCCGCGACAGGGCAAAGTAGGAGCGGTAGAGCACCGCATTGCGGAACTGCAAGGACTTCGCGATCTCGGGTACTCCGGACTCGGCGCGCTCGTCCGGCAACCAGGCGATGGCTTTCGTGCCGCCGAGATTCGGCTGCTGGAAGACGCCCAGCATGTCGAAACTCCCGACCAGCATGGGATCGGTGAACAGGTAGGTGACCTGGAGTTCGTCGGCCTGCGTGACCAGCGCGGTGGCGACCTGTGCGTCGAGTTCCTGCAATGCCGCGACAAGTTCCGGGCTGCGCAGCACAGTCAGCCGGCCAGAGCTTTTCAACGTGTCAAACGTGATCTGGCTGATATTGATCGAGGGCAGATGGAAGATGCCCTGCTTGACGAGCAAATCCAGCTCCTCCGGCGCGATCTCCGCCGCCGGGTCGCTGGAATAATCAAACAGGCGCTGGCGCGCGGCTTCCTGCACCTCGAGCTGAGCGACAAGCGTTTCGAGACTGGCGATGGAGAAGGTGATGTCACCTTCGAGCGCCGCCAGGTATCCCGCTTCAGCGGCGCGCTCGCCCCTCTCTGCATTCCAGTTGGCAACCTGAGTGGCAACGAACACGCCGAGCACAACGATCAGGAAATCGATGCTGATGGCGGTCCATTCCTGCTTGCGGACATGGCTGATCACGCGGCGCAGCAGCATTCGGCATCCCCCCGGAAACACGTATGCTCCGTTCGTAGTAGGCCGCGCGGGCCTTGGCCAGAGGGATCAATCCGCCAAGGTCGGCTTGATGGCGTCGATGGCAGGCTGCCGGGCGAGGATCTTGTTGCGCCAGTAGGCGCCGTTGGCGATGGGCTTCAAGCGTTCAGCTTCGGCCATCGCGGCGGCGTGCACCTCACCTGGCTCCACCACCTTGTCGAGCCAGCCGATGGGGACGGCCTCGTCCGGCGTGTAGAGGCGGGCCTGCACGAGCGCTTCCGTGAGGTACATCGGGTTGAGGCGGGCGCGGGGCAGCTCGACGCCGAAGCCGGGCAGCGTCATGCCGTTGATCGTTTCGTTCGCGCCGATCTTGTAGGCGCCGCGCGCACCGATGCGGGTGTCCGCTCCGAGCAGAAGGAAGGCGCCCATGGCGATGGCATGGCCTGTAGCGGCGATGATGATCGGCTGTTTCGAGGTGAACAGTCGGAAGGCGAGCTTGCCGCCACCATTGACGAGGCGGCGCACATCTTCTGGCGTCGAGGTGGCCAGGAATTTGAGATCGAAACCCGCGGAGAAACGCTCGGGCCGGCCGGTGAGGAGGATGACGCTGGCAGATTTTTCCGCTTCGTCGAGGGCGGCGTTGATGGCCTCGAGCATGGCGAGGCTGATGGCATTGGCCTTGCCGTCATCCATGGTGATGAGGGCGATGTCGTTTTCGATTTTGAGGCTGGCGGTCATGGGAGCTCCTTGGCGTTGGAGAGGGTTTGGGGAGCGTAACATTGGGGAAAGCAAGGGCCTTCACCGCTCGCGCGGCGGGTTCCATTTCAGATCAATGGACGGTGGGGTTTTGCGATTGGAAAATTTTCTGGAGCCATACAGGGAGTAGAACTCCGTAGGCAGAGGTGTAGCGGAAGGACTCGCGAAGTATCCTGTAAAGGCTTGAGAGGGATGGATTTTGTTTTTCGGGAGGTGTCGTTCTTGTAGGCGCAAATTCAGCTTCCGACGGCGGCCACCGGGCGTTGTTCCGATGCACATAGTGTATCTTTGCTATCGATTTCCTCTCATCCATTCTCAGTTTTTATCATCTGGAGCCGGTTGGCTATCATTCCTGCGCAGGGTTTCCGCGTCCTGGATCGTCCCTCCGCTCCCGGAAGAAAGCGCGAAGCAGGTCTCCTGCCTCGGCGGCGTTGGCGCCATCTTCTTCGACCAGTGGGCGCCAGTGACAGGTCTTCTGCTCGAAGAAACGCGGGCCGTGGAAGATGGCGCCGCCCTTGGGGTCGCTCGCGGCAAAGATGACCTTGCTGATGCGGGCGAAGCTGATGGCGCCGGCGCACATCGCGCAGGGCTCCAGAGTGACGTAGAGGTGGAGGCCAGTCAGGCGGTAGTTGCCAAGCCTTGCGGCGGCCGAGCGCAGCGCAATGATTTCGGCATGGGCCGTGGGGTCGTGAACCATGACCGGCGCATTGGCGCCTTCACCAACGATCTCGCCGGTGGCGGGGTGCACGATCACCGCGCCGACCGGCACTTCGCCCGCTGCAGCCGCGAGACGGGCAAGTTCGATGGCGCGGAGCATTGGGCTGTTCATGGGAGAGTTGCTGCTATGCCGAGTTCACCTGCGGCATCGCTCAACCGCCGGTCGAGAGTCCATAGCCAAGTGCCGGGCGTAAGCAACGTCGAAGTCACAAGGTGCGCATCGGTGTATCCAATCCCGCGGGCGAAAAGCTTCCTTTGTTCAACAAGAGAGAGTACCTCTCCCTCAGAAGCCTGAACGGTGAAGGGCAGCCGGGCAAGTGCATTCAGGAATTCCGTCCGGTTACGGATGGAGCAGAGAGACAATTCACCCACGACATGAGTATGTGTCTGGACTTGATCTGCCGCAAGGAGACTTGCAAGCCGCATATTCGACTTGCGTAAGTGATCGATCCAGACTGAGGAATCGACGAGGATCAAACGCGGCGCCGGGGTGCCGAAGCTGCGCCGGGATCACTGCCTCCGAGCCGCGCAAGGCGGCGCGCCGCTTCTCTGGCAATCAGTGCCTTCAATGCCTCGCGCAGGAGCGCAGGCTTCTCTTCGATACCGGTCATTTCTGCCGCGGTCGCCATGAGTTCGTCGTCCAGATTCACGGTGGTGCGCATTGGCTGATCTCCATGTGACATCAAATATAGCATCAAATGATGCTTTATGTCGAGTCGGCTGTTCAGCGCGTAATGTCTTCGCCGGTTGCGAGGAAGTCTTTCATTGCATCCATGGCGCTTTCCGATTCCAGGACGGCGTGGAAGCCGTGTTGCTCTTCTCGGGTGCCGTCGACGAGGCCCCAGGTGAGGGCGCCTCGCACGAGGCGCTTGGTATGGGCGAGGCCTTCGGCTCCGCGGGCCGACAGTTCGGCGGCGAGCGCGAGGGCTTCAGTGACG
>JBGTKN010000593.1:0-6477 GCA_041744615.1 Hyphomonas sp.
CGGTAGTAGACGCGCCGCACGGGCCAGCGGCCGATCGGCGAGGCGCCGTCGCCCTCGCGCTTGTCCGGCGCGGGTTTCAACCCACTTCTTCCCAAGGCGCAGCGAAAGATGTGCCCGCCGCCTTCAAATCGCCCATCCACAAAGGCAGTGAAATGGCTTGCCAGCGTCGGCTCCCGGGAATGTTATTGGCGTCAGACGATGCGCCGAACTATGCAGCCCGGCATGCCCGGCGCCAAGGGGTGCCCGGACCTAAGCCCATGCAGGCGTTGAAGGATTTTCGTGATGTCGGCCAAGAAACACATTCTCATCGTCGATGACGAAGCCGACTTTCGCGACACGCTCGCCGAACAGTTCGAGCTCAGCGAAGGCTTTCAGGTCACAAGTGCGGGAACGGGTGAAGACGCGCTGAGGCTCGCCGCCGCCCAGCGCGTGGACATCATTGTGCTGGATGTCGACATGCCCGGCATCAACGGAATCGAGACCTGCAAGCGTCTGCGCGCCGCCGGCATCCGCGCGCCGATTATTATGCTGACGGGCCGTACAGGCGAGGCTGACACGGTCGCGGGCCTCGACGCCGGCGCGAATGACTATGTCGCGAAGCCCTTCACCTTCTCGGTCCTGCTTGCCCGCGTGCGCGCCCAGCTGCGTAGCTTCGAGCAGACAGAAGACGCGACCTTCGAGATAGGCCCCTACGAGTTCCGACCGTCTACCAAGACGCTGCGGACGAAGGAAGGCAAGCGCATCCGGCTCACCGAGAAAGAAACCGAAATCCTGAAATACCTCTACCGGGCAGGGGGAAAAGCCGTCGCGCGCGAGACGCTGCTGTCCGAAGTCTGGGGCTACAACGCCGCTGTCACCACCCACACGCTGGAGACGCACATCTACCGCCTGCGCCAGAAGGTCGAACCCGATCCCGGCAATGCGCGCCTGCTGATGACGGACCCGGGCGGGTACAGACTGCAGGCCTAGGCCTTCACCTCTACACTGATCGGCGCATGGTCGGACGGTTTCCAGCCGCCCCGCCAGCCGAGGTGGACGCGGTAACTCGCGACCTTCGTGTCTTCCAGCGCTTCCTTGTTGGCCCAGATATGGTCTAACCGCCGGCCCTTGTTGGCCGCCGCCCAGTCCGCCGCGCGGTAGCTCCACCAGGTGTAGAGTTTCTGCGCTTCCGGCACGGCCAGGCGGGCGATATCCGCAAAGCCGGCCGACTGGCGCGAAGCTTCCAGCCGTTCGGTTTCCTCCGGCGTGTGGGAGACGATCTTCAGGAGTTGCTTGTGCGACCAGACATCATTCTCGTGCGGCGCCACGTTCAGATCGCCGACAATGATGCGTGGCGCACCTTTCTTCAATTTCCTGAATCCCGGGCCAAGCCGGTCAAGGAAATCCAGCTTGTGCGCGAACTTTTCGTTTACGGCCGCGTCCGGCACATCGCCGCCCGCCGGCAGATAGATATTGTGGATTTCCAGCCCGTTCTTCAGACGCGCCGCAATACACCGCGCATGCCCCTCGCGGCAGAGGTCCGGCGTGTCGACCGCTTCAAGCGGTGTGCGCGAGGCAATGGCGACGCCCGCATGCCCGCCGCGCTGTCCGCGCATAAGGACATGGGCAAAGCCCATGTCCTTAAATGCCTTCAGTGGAAATTCGCCGTCCTGGCACTTCGTTTCCTGAAGGCAGATCACGTCCGGCGTCTCGGCCGCAACGAAGCCTTCGACATTCGGCGCTCGCAGGCGCACCGAGTTGATGTTCCAGCTGACAATTCTGAGGGGCTTTGGCATCCGGCTTGCCTAGCATCCGGTCCTTAAAGGTCAACGCGCCCGAACGCGGGGAGTTCGGGCGCGCCGGACGCTTTTGACGGCGCCATTGTTCCGACCCTGGCAAGTCGCCACGGGTCTCGGCGGCGCGGAAGGTTCACAGCGGGGGGTCAATGCTGCGCGAGGTTTCCTGACCGTCGATAGTTGCATTAATGTCACTGCGCCGGGGATTCGCAAGTTAATTGAAGGTAATTCCCCGGCGCCAGTCAGCGGTTGTCGAAGTCCTTCAGGATGAACAGCCGCGGGTTCAGTTTCGCACCGGTCTCGACGCCGCTGAGCAGCACCGACGTCCGCCCGCCATTCGAGTCCACTGTCCGCCAGCCGGTCAGCGCATTGTCGGCATTGGCCAGTACCACAGTCAGGGTGCCATCCATCTCGCCCGACTTGTCGCGCACGGTGATGTTGGTCTTGTCGCCGGTGCGGCGCACGTCGATCACTTCGGCCTGGTTCTCGAAGTCGAGCTTGTCCGACAGCAGCAGCGACAGCGGGGTCGAGGACAGCGGCACGCGGTCCGTCGTCTCGAGATCCGAATCCTGCAGCGCCACGGTCGCGCCATCACTCACCAGCACAAGCGGCACCGGATCGTCATAGTCGAAGCGCACCTTGCCGGGCCGCGACATGGCGAACTGGCCAGTCGAGTAGGACCCGTCAGGGGAATATTGTTCGAACTTGCCGCGCGCCGTCTTCACCTTGCCGAGCGCCTGGGCGGCGTCTTTCAGCAGTCTCGAGCGCTCGGCAGCACTCATCGGCGCCGCTGCGGGGGCAGGGGCAGACGCGGCGGGGGTCGTCGGGACCTGTTTCAGGCCCATGGTCAGCGGCGTACCCATGATCAGGGCAGCGGCGCTGATACTGGCGATCAGATTCATCATGTATCCGGTCTCCTTTTGTGACCTTGGGCAAAGCTCTACAGGTAAGTGCCTGAACCCGGCCTAAACAGGGCAGTTAGCTGACGTTTATTCGAATGTCCGCGCCAGGGGGCACACCGGGTTGCAGATTTTCCGGCGGCATCCCATCTTGCGGGCTGAATCGCAAGGAACTCCCGACATGGCAACCGCAGGGCTTCAACACACGCTGGACGGCACGGATCAGGGCTTCATGGCCGATGTGGTCGAAGCGTCGATGACCCAGCCGGTGATCGTCGACTTCTGGGCCCCATGGTGCGGCCCCTGCAAGACGCTGGGGCCCATCCTCGAACGCGTCGTCGAAAACAAGAAGGGCGCGGTCAAGCTCGTCAAGATCAATACCGAGGACCATCCCGCCTATGCCGGCCAGCTCGGTGTGCGCTCGATCCCGGCCGTCTTCGCCTTCCACAAGGGCCGTCCGGTGGATGGCTTCATGGGCGCGTTGCCGGAATCGCAGGTTTCCGCCTTCGTCGAACGCCTGCTCGGCGGCACCGACAGCGCGCAGGTTATCGCCGAAGCACTCTCCCAGGCCGAAGCCGCCAGCCAGGCCGGTGACATTCCGCTCGCCGCCGAAATCTACGCAGCCGTAATCCAGGAAGACCCCGAGAACACCAACGCCATCGCCGGCCTCGCGCGCTGCTACCTTGCCAATGGCGACACCGAGCGCGCCCTCGCCACCTTGGAGATGGTGCCGCCCGCCAAGCAGAACGACAGCGTCGTCAAAAGCGTCCGCCTCGCTATCGAGATGGCCGCCGATGCCCCCGCGCCGACCGAACTTGATGCCGCCCTCTCTGCCGTGAGCGCCAATCCGGGCGACCATGCCAAACGCTACGAACTTGCCGAACAATTCGCCGCGGCCGGCCGCTACAAGGATGCCGCCGATCACCTGCTGATCATCCTCACCGCCAAGCTGGGCTGGGAAGACGGCAAGGCAAAGACCAAGCTCCTGCAAGTCTTCGAAGCCGCCGGCCCTGCCGACCCCGTCACGATCGAGGGCCGCCGGCGCCTTGCTTCGCTGATGTTTGCCTGATCGGGGTTTTGCCCCACCTTCTGTCCAGCAAAGCCGGAAGGGCATGCCATGTCGCAGTACCGCAAGACCGCCGACCTGCCGGAAGCGATCCCGGTTTTTCCGCTGCCGGGCGCGCTTCTCTTCCCGCGCTGGGAACTGCCGCTCAACATCTTCGAGCCGCGCTATCTGAACATGTTCGACGACGCGATGCGCGGCCATCGGCTGATCGGCATGATCCAGTCACTCGGCGGCGCGCGCGACCGACCCGACATCGCCCGCGTCGGTTGCGCCGGCCGCGTCACCAGCTATACCGAGACCGATGACGGCCGCTATCTCGTCACGCTGACAGGCATCTGCCGCTTCGCCGTGAAACAGGAGCGCGCTGTCACCACGCCCTACCGGCAGGTCACACCAGACTGGGAACCGTTTGCCGCCGATCTCTATCCTGCGTCGGAGGAAGGACTGCCGGATCGCAGCGAACTGATCTTGTCGCTGCGCACCTATGTTGCCGCCCACGGATTGCAGGCTGACTGGAGCGCAGTCGAAGACGCGCCGCTGGAAACCCTCATTCACGCGCTCGCCGCCGGTTGCCCGTTTCCCGCGCCGGAAAAGCAGGCGCTGCTCGAAGCCACCAGTCTCGCTGACCGTGCCCGAACGCTCATCGCCCTGATGGCGATGAGCGCCAGTGGCGGCGATACCGGCCCCGTGCAATAGACCCAGCCATGAGCGAACCTGATGCCCCCGCCGAATTCATTCCCAACGGCGTCGATCCGCGCCTCCTCGAACTGCTGATCTGTCCGGTCACGCGCCAGCCGCTGGTCTATGACCGCACCGCCGGGGAGTTGATCTCCGCCAAGGCGCGCCTCGCCTATCCCATCCGCGGCGGCATCCCGATCATGCTGGAAGAAGAAGCGCGCGACATGGACGTGCTGCCCGACCTATCCGGTGTGTCTGGAGAGCCTGGGGAAGGGGAGGGGGCATGACCGCCTCCGCCTGGCCCGCCCGCCTCACCTTCCGCGCCGGCGCGCAGGAACTCGTTGCCGAATTCGATGACGGCAAGTCCGGCCGCGTGCCCTACAAGCGCCTGCGCGAGGAAAGTCCGTCGGCGGAAGTACAGGGTCATGGCGGCGGCCCCAAGCCGCCGCAAAAACCTGTGCCGGATGACATCCGTGTACTGAAGGCCGAGCCTGTCGGCCGCTACGCCCTGCGCCTCTTCTTCTCCGATGGCCATTCCAGCGGCCTTTATACCTGGGATGTCATCCGGGGACTGACGGTCGGGGACTAGGCCTGCCTCACATCCCAAAAGGCTCATTGCGCGTATAACAGTGGATGCCTGCGCCATCATGCATCAGCGGTGTTGCATCCACCTGCACGACGCGCCGGCTGGGAAACGCGGCCTGAACGGCGCGGAGCCCTTCCGCGTCGCGTATCCGGATCTGCTCGTCCATACCCGAGCGCCAGTATTTCGAGGTTACGACCACACCATTGGCAATGACGAAGTTCAGATAGCTGCCCGGCAGGTGGAACTCGATGACTTCCCCTGGTGCGGCGCCCTCGAACCAGTACTTCTCAAACGGGCTCAACAGATCAAAATTTGTCTCCCGTGTCATGATTTGCGCTGTCGGAGCTCTCAGGATACGGAAGGGATTGCCCTCCACGTCCCGCGCCGCAGTAAGGATGGCAAAGTTCTCCTCCATCCTCCGGTGCGTTTCGGCTTGGATCGCACTCATCTCGCGGTCGCTTTCGGGCACTTCCGACAAGATCACAGTGTGCGCATCCACGAAGCGGCAGAACTCATCTATATGTCCGCCGGTGCCGATGCCCCAAGTGCCGTCTTCCAGCTGGCCATAGTCTTCGTTGCGTGGGCCATGCTCCAGCCAAATAACCTTGTCTACGCCTTGTATACGGCGATACTCCTCCGCCATTTCATTTCGCGTCATGAGGGGATTGGCACTGTCATCGAAGACGCCGCCCGCAAGCAACACGCCGCGTCCATTGCATTACCGGTTGCCGCCATCACTGACCATGTCCGAAGAAATCGCCGGGATGCCCATGTATTCCGTCAGCATACGGTCGAGTCCGCCGACCAGGGGCAAGGGATGGGCCGAGGCAAAGTCTGCTATACCAAGGCCGTGATCCGGCGCGCGCAGGAAAACCGGTCCCGGATCCTGAATGGCGCCAAACAGGAACGGCGACTCCTGAAAATCGATGCGGTCGCGATCGATGCCTTCCGCTTCCAGCTTCCTGCTGATCTGTAAACGCATCTCGGTTGCGGTTCGGGGAGGATCCGGCATGGCCATCTGCTCCTGCCATGAGGTCCATGCATTGTAGAGCAAACGCACCCGCACTTCCGGCGTGATTTCTTTCAACACGGGGATCATGGTGTCCATCATCGATGAGCCGCCGAGAAAGCCCGCATCACCCCAAGTGACCCAGATCGCTTTCTGCGGTTCGAACTCCGTTGTGGCGCGCCAGACGGGCGCGATGGCGCCGGAACTGCTGCGCGAAGCGCACCCAACCGCAAACGGCAAGCTTGTCCCCATGACCAACAATCGGCGCCGGGTCCAGTCTGCAGACCTCAATCCCATGTGATCCTCCGCCTCCCTGTCCCACTGCATGCTTAACGTAGGGAGAAGGGGGGGCCAAGCGCGAAGGAATCTTCAGCGCATCAAGCTCGGCAAATGCGCCTGATCCGCGCTCGCCTGCCGTGCCAGGGCCCGGCGCAGCGGCGCGATCCGGTTTGCGGCGGTCAGGG
>JBGTKN010000594.1:0-2710 GCA_041744615.1 Hyphomonas sp.
CCAGTCGATCAGGTCCTTGATGAAACTCGGCACACCGGCAAACGGGCCCGACAGGACGCCGCCCGCATCGGCGCGCGCCATCTCGTAAGTCTCAGCCACGATGCCGTTGATCTGGGGTTCGACAGCTTGCGCGCGGGCTATCGCGGCTTCGACCTCGGCAAGCGCGCTGGTCTCGCCGCTCGCAATGGCAGCGGCCATGGCAGTGCCGTCCATGTAGGGTTTCGGACCGAGCAGGCCATCCGTCGCTCCCCGCGAACACGCGGCGAGGGCAACGGTGGCAGCACTTCCGGCAAGCATGGCGCGGCGGGACAAGTTGAGCATGACGATCCTCCCGGAATCTGAATCAGCGCATCGTGGCGCGCCGCCGGGGACCGCGCAAGGGAGAGTTAGTCGCTGGTACGGGTCACCACACCGCAGGCGACCCGCGCACCGGCGCCGCCGATGGGCTGTGAGCGGTGATCGTCCTCGGCAGCGTGAATGACGATCGACAGGCCATCGTCGCCCAGTGCCGGCACAAGTTCGGTGAGCCGCGTGAAGGCTTCATAGCCGGCCGAACCGTCGGCCGCCGCCCAGGCATTTGGCAGGTCGCCGGGCTCGGGGCCCCTATCGGGGTTCATCAGGCCATGGGCGCCCACTTCCTTGCCATGATGACCGCCGGACAGCTGGTAGGTGCCGACATCCGAGCAGTCGCCTTTCTCGTGCAGGTGCAGGCCATGCCAGCCCGGCGTCAGGCCACCCGGCGCAATTTGGATGCGGATCAGCACGCCGGTCGGACCTTGTTCGAAGCGGGCATTGCCGATCTCAAGACCGTCCGTGCCGAGGATCGTCGCCTTGGCATTGGCCAGCTCTGGAGTCGAATCCGAGGGACCGGATTCGGGCGTATGCATCATCTGGGGATCGTGACCGTGAAGTCCGCCATGCCCGCAAGCGGCGAGGGCGAGTACGGGGGCGGCAATGAAAATCTGCTTCAGCATGTCGATACTCCTGTCGATTCTGGTTCAAGTATAGGGCAGAGAACCCGAATGTCAGACCCTGAGCTCCCCCAGACCGAACGCGCCGACAAGATGTTGGTTGCCCTCGGCCACTTCGGCAGCCGCGCCGCTGCGCAGGCCGCCATCGCCGCCGGCCTCGTAGTTGCCGACGGCAAAGTGTTGAGCCGTCCCGCCGACAAGCTGTCGCGTGACGCAAGCATCCGGTCGGAAGCGGCGCACCCTTATGTCTCGCGCGGCGGGCTGAAGCTCGTCCGCGCGCTGGAGGTGTTCGGCGTCGATCCGGACAACCTTACCTGCCTTGATCTCGGTGCCTCGACCGGCGGCTTTACCGATGTGCTGCTCCGCGCAGGAGCGAGGCATGTCACCTGCGTCGATGTCGGGCACGGGCAGCTTCATGCGAAGATCGAAGCCGATCCGCGCGTCACGTGTTACGAACGCCTCAATGCACGGGACCTGACGCCCGGCCATCTCGCTAAGCCGCCGGCACTGATCGTCTGTGATCTGAGCTTTGTCTCGCTGGCCAAGGTGCTCGACGTGCCGCTGGCGCTGGCCGCGAAACCGGCGACCCTGATCGCGCTGTTCAAGCCGCAATTCGAAGTCGGCCCGGCGAATGTAGGAAAAGGCGGGCTCGTCACCGATGACGCAGCCACGGAAACCGCGCTCGGCGAGTTCCTCAATTACCTGCTATCGGCCAACTGGCGCATCGAGGCACCCCAGCCCAGCCCCATACCCGGCGGCGATGGCAACCGGGAATGGCTTGTCTGTGCGCGGTCTCAGTAGCCGTAAGGCTGGTCTGAATAGCCGTCCTGGACGCGCCACTGGCGCGTGCGGTCGTCATAGCAGGCGGTAACCGGATCGCGCTGCACGTCGCCGTCCGGCAGCCGCGTCTCGCGCTGGATTACGCGGCAATCGCGGGCGGGTTCCTGATAGCGGGGCTCGTCCCGGTAGTCCGGATATGACGGATAGGCGGGCGCCGAGGCAGGATAGCTGCTTTGATATCCGCCCTGATAACCGCCCTGATAACCGCCTTGGCCCATCACTTCGGGGCCACCATACAGGCCCTGAGTGGAACGTGGGATCGAGCCCGACGGCACGGCGGAATAGCCTTGCGGCGCGTAGGCCACCTGGCAGCCGGGCCCGGAATCCTTGGCGATCGAATTGCCGGCCAGGCCGCCTGCCAGAGCGCCCAGCGTCGCACCGACCGCCACCTGTCCGGAATTGCTGCGACTTTCCTTATATCGCGCAACCGGACGGCCGCGGCGGTTGTATTCGGTGTAGTAGCGATCATTGTCGACATTGTTGCCAATTGCCCCGCCGATCAGGCCACCAACCACGGCGCCGACCAGCGCGCCGGCGACGCCGTCATCCGAGCGTTGGCGCTCGCACTGCACATTGCGCACGCCGGGGTCATTATAGGGATAGCCATACTGGGCGTGGGCTTCCATTGGTAGGGCGAAGGCCATCAGGCCTAGGCTGCCGGCGGCAATCGTCAGTTTCAACATCACCATGTCTCCTTCGGCGTCACAGGCAGGGCGCGCCATTGTCGGACCCCAATCTGCGTCCGCCAACCTGAACGGAGCCTGAAGGCTGGACGCCCCGCCGCACGCCCTACATATTCCCCTCATGGGACTTCTGGACCGCGCCGCAAAGACCGCCAGCCGGGCACGTTACGCCGCCGGACAGGGCATCCGCACCGCCTGGTATGCTGCGCAGATGCA
>JBGTKN010000595.1:0-1745 GCA_041744615.1 Hyphomonas sp.
GTCACGATGGTGGACGGCGAGACGTGGAAAGAGGGACAGGACGTCAAGGTCAAGCTGGCCTATGAAGCGCTGCCCGAGATCCCCGAAGTTGATATGAGCCAAGTGTCGCTTGAGCGTCTGGTCGCCAAGGCCGACGATGCGGCTGTCGACGAGGCGCTGGCCTCGCTGGCGGAAACCGTGCAGGATTTCACGGACCGCAAGAAAGGCACCAAAGCCAAGGACGGCGATCAGGTTGTGATCGATTTCCTCGGCAAGGTTGACGGCGAGGCGTTCGAGGGTGGCTCGGCGGAGGATTATCCGCTGGTTCTGGGATCGAACTCGTTCATCCCCGGCTTCGAGGAGCAACTGGTCGGCGTGAAAGCCGGTGAGGAAAAGGCCGTCACGGTCAAGTTCCCCGACGAATACGGCGCGGCGCATCTGGCGGGCAAGGAAGCGGTGTTTGATTGCACGGTCAAGGCCGTGAAAGAACCCAAAGCTGCCGAGATCAATGACGAGCTGGCGACCAAATTCGGTGCGGAGGATCTGGCTGCGCTGAAAACCCAGATCTCCGAGCGTCTGGAGGCCGAATATGCCGGCGCCGCCCGCGCCATCGTCAAGCGTGGTCTTCTGGATGCGCTGGACGGTCTGGTGAAATTCGAACTGCCGCCAAGCCTTGTCGAGGCCGAGGCAAGCCAGATCGCGCACCAGCTATGGCACGAGGAGCACCCCGAGGTTCAGGACCACAACCACGACAAGATCGAACCGACGGACGAACACAAGACACTGGCCGAGCGCCGCGTGCGTCTGGGCCTGTTGCTGGCCGAAACCGGTCGCAAGGCCGAGATCGAAGTGACCGATGCCGAAATGACCCAGGCGGTGATGGCGCAAGCGCGTCAGTATCCGGGGCAGGAGCGTCAGTTCTTCGAGTTCATCCAGCAGAACGCCCAGATGCAGCAGCAACTGCGCGCGCCGATCTTCGAGGACAAGGTTGTCGACCACATTCTGGAGCAGGCAACTGTGACAGAGAAAGAGGTCAGCAAGGACGAACTGCAGAAGGCCGTCGAAGCGCTGGACGAGGAAGAGTAACACTCTTCTCCCGTTACAATGATTACAGGGCTGCCCGCGAGGGTGGCCCTTTTTCGTGGCCGGACCAGCCGCGCCGCTTGCATCCCGCCCCGCATCTTGGTCAGCTACAGGCCAGATCAGGGGAGAGGATGCAGATATGACCCACACAGGCTTTGACGGTGACGGCTTTCGCGCCTTCCGCGACATCGCGCGGCCCGGACCGATCCACATGATCAATCTGGTCCGCCTGCACGCCCGCGCCCGCTATCCCGACGACAGGGAGGTGAGCGGGGCCGCAGCCTATGCCGCCTATGGAAAAGGGGCCGCCCCTGTGCTGGCGCGTGTCGGCGGGCGGATCGTTTGGCGCGGTGCGATGGAGTTCATGCTGATCGGCCCCTCCGCCGAGCAATGGGACATCTGCTTTATCGCGGAGTATCCGTCGATCGACGCTTTCGTGACGATGATCAAAGACCCCGACTACCGCGCCGCCATGCTGCACCGTCAGGCAGCCGTGTCGGACAGCCGTTTGATCCGGACGGAGCCTTTGTCGGTCGGGGACAATTTTGCGGGGTGAGGGGGGAATAAGAAAGTACGTTGGTAAATGGTAAAGGAGTAGTTTGAGGGGCAACGCCGTCATTTAACTCAGGTTGTGCCAATATTAAGGTATGTCTCGCAGATCATCATTGATGATCTGCGAGACA
>JBGTKN010000596.1:0-1901 GCA_041744615.1 Hyphomonas sp.
CAACAAGAGCGGCTCGTCTCCGACATCGCGGAACGTGTGGCGCGCCGGATCGACTTTCAACGGCCCCGGCTCGCGCCCGCCATGCCCGCGCGAAAGGGTCGCTGCGCGCAGGCCAAATTTGTTTATCCGTGTACGGATGGCTTCGGAGACAGGCGTCTTGCCGGCGCCGCCCGTAGTCAGGTTTCCAACGCAGAGCACGGGCAAGCCCGCAGGCTCCGGCACGATGCGGGTGAGCTTGCGGCGCAACCCCCAGAGATACAACCAGCTCAGCGGGGTCAGCAGGGCGCGGGTCAGGGGGGCGGCTTCCCGCGATCTCGGGTCAAGGCCCGCGGACCAGAAGTGCGGCGCCTTCACCGGTCCGGACCGGATGTGCCGAGCAGCGGCTTGGGGATCAGCGGCAGCAGGGCTTCCAGCGTCGCATTCATCGGCGCGTCGGCGTCCGCTTCCAGCGCCGCAACGACCGCTTCCTGGACTGGCGGCGGATCGGCGAGGCCAGCGGCAAGGTCGCCGGAATCGATCACGGTACGGACTAGGCCGCGCGTTTCAAGGTTCGACATCATGCTCGCGAAGTTGAACACCGACGGGCCGGTCAGTACCGGCTTACGCAGACGCACGGGCTCGAGCGGATTGTGTCCGCCGACATCCGCCGCATGGCCGCCGCCAAGATACACCACGTTCGCAAGGCGTAGCCAAAGACCCATCTCGCCCATCGTGTCGGCCAGCAGCACGCGGTCGCGCGGTGACGGCACGTCGCCTTTCGAGCGGCGCGCAAAGGGCAAGCGGCGAGCCTTCAGGAGTTCGGCAATTTCGTCGCCGCGTTCCGGATGGCGGGGCACGAGGATCAGCGCCGCGTCGGTAAACCGGTCGGTTGCATCGAGGAAGAAATCCTCCTCACCCGGATGGGTTGAGGCAGCAACGAAACAGCGGCGCCCGTTCACGAAACCGGACGCCAGCCGGGCGAGGTCCACCGGATTGGCGTCCGGCGGCGACTGCGCCGATTTTAGATTTCCGGGCACGCGCACGGCGCGGCCTAGTAGGCGCTCCAGCCGCGCGCCGGTTTCCGGATCGGCGGCGAGGATCACGTCGAACCGGCCGATCAATGTACGGAATAGCCCCCTAACGCGGGCCCAGCCTTCTGTGGAGCCGTCCGTCATGCGGGCATTGACAAGGGCACGGCGGGCGCCGGCCCGTTCGGCTTCGAGAATCAGGTTCGGCCAGATCTCGCCCTCGGCAAAGATGCACAGGTCCGGGCGCCAATGCTTAATGAAGCGGCGCGCCGCCATCGGCGTGTCGACCGGCGCCATGGCGTGCACGGCGCTTTCGGGAATCTCTTTGCCCATCAGGCGCGCCGAGGTCAGCGTCTGGCTGGTGAACAGCAGCATCACGCCGGGCCGCGCCGCAATAAGTCTCCGGCCGAGTTCGAGTAGCACGCGGCTCTCGCCAACGCTGGCGCCATGCATCCAGACCAGCGGGCCGGGCCGGCGCGGCGGCAGGCGCCGGGCAAAGCGTTCGTTCAGGCGGAGGATGTCTTCCTTGCCATTGCTGGCGCGCGCATTCATCGCAAAGCCGAGCAGCGGCGCGGCAAGGCGCGTGGCCAGTCTGTAGGCGAATAACGCAGGCGTCATTCAGTGGGCCGCTCCGGCGAGGTCTGGCGCAGCAGGATACCCGGCCAGTTCTTCGGCCCGGCGGGTAGCCGCATCCATGCCGGTTTGCAACGCCTGCTGCAGGTCTTCAAGGCTTGCCTCGCGCAGGCATTCGATCGGCGGGCCGAAGACGATGGCGCCGCGCGCGAAGGGTAGCGGGATGACGAATCGGTCCCAGGAGTTCAGCCGGGGCGCCGGTTTCGACGCGACGGCATAGGGCACGACCGCCGCGCCGGCACGCTGGGCCAGGGTCACGGC
>JBGTKN010000597.1:0-1859 GCA_041744615.1 Hyphomonas sp.
CGGCGGACGGGGACCTGCGCTGGGTGCGGCCCTTGCAGGGCATTGTCTGTGTGCTGGATGGCGCGGTCGTACCGTTAGAAGTGGGCGGGATTGCGAGCGGGAACGTGACCGAGGGGCACCGCGTTCACGGGCGTGGTCCGTACACGGTCAAATCCTGGGCGGACTATAAAAAGCAGCTGGAAGGCAAGGGCCATGTGATCCTGTCACGGGCCGACCGGCGTGCGCGTATCCTGGGCGGGATTGCGGACGTGTGCGGCAAGGCCGGGCTGGAGCTGGTGCCGGATGAGGGATTGCTGGAAGAGGTGACGGGCCTCGCTGAATGGCCGGTGGTCGTGCTCGGGCAGATGGACCCATCCTTCCTCGACCTGCCGCCGGAAGTGATCAAGCTGTCGATGCGCACGCACCAGAAGTATTTCGCGGTGCGCCGTCCGGGTACGGAAGGCCTTGCGCCGAACTTCATCGTGGTGGCCAACATCACGGCCGCCGATGGCGGCGTGAAGATCGCCGAAGGCAACGCCCGGGTGCTCTCGGCGCGCCTGTCGGACGCGCGCTTCTTCTGGGAAAAGGACAAGGCAACGCCGCTGGAGGTGATGGCCGAGAAGCTGAAGACCATCGCCTTCAAGGAAGAGCTTGGCTCGCTCGGCGACAAGGTGGAGCGCGTCGCGGCGTTGGCGCGGGAACTCGCGCCGAAGGTCGGCGCGGATCCTTCTCTGGCGGAGCGCGCCGCGCGGCTGGCGAAGGCGGACCTCGTCTCCGAGATGGTCGGCGAGTTCCCGGAACTGCAGGGCGTGATGGGGCGGTATTATGCGCTGGCCCGCCTCAACACTCCGCTCACCCCCGCGAAGGCGGGGGTCTCGGGAGGACAAGAGCCGCGCGAGATCCCCGCCTTCGCGGGGATGAGCGGGGGTTTGTTGGCAGGTCTTCCGGATGCGGACATTCGCAAAATCGCCGACGCGATCCGCGACCACTACAAGCCGCAAGGCCCAAACGATGCCGTGCCGTCTGAGCCGGTCGCCCTGGCAGTCGCACTGGCGGACAAGCTGGATACGCTGGTGGGTTTCTGGGCGATCGACGAGAAGCCGACGGGATCGAAGGATCCGTTTGCGCTACGGCGTGCGGCGCTCGGCGTGGTGCGGACCGTTCTAGAGAGTAGCTTGCGGTTGCCACTTGAGGGCGCCCTCATTGAAGCGCAAAATTCCAATTGGTATCAGCGGTGGGCGAAGCCGATTGCACGGCGCGCCGATCTTTCAGCGACGCTTGAAGTTGACGGGAGGCTCAGTGCCGCCGAGATGGCAGAGCTGAAGGACTTGCAGGCGCGTGACCGGCAAACCGATCCGCAAGGATCTGATGTTGATGCTTCAGTTGATCAGTTGAACGACCTCCTCGCCTTCTTCGCCGACCGCCTCAAACAAGTCCTCCGCGATCAGGGCAAGCGCCACGATCTGATCGACGCCGTCTTCGCGCTCGGCGAGGATGATCTCGTCCTCATCGTGAAGCGGGTCGAGGCGCTGGGTGCCTTCCTCGAAACGGAAGACGGCGCGACCTTGCTCGCAGGCTATCGCCGAGCGGCGAATATCCTGAAGGCCGAGGAAAAGAAGGGCGCGTTGCCGGAGAACCTTTCCGTCGATGCAGCGTTGATCGGCAAGGGGCCGGCGGCGGAGCAGGCGCTGTGGAAAGCGGTGACCGGAGCGGAGGCGGCGCTGGAAGGCCCGCTGGCGAAGGAGGACTTTGCCGGGGCGATGCGTGTTCTGTCGGGGCTGCGCGCGCCGGTCGATGCCTTCTTCGAGGCGGTGATGGTGAACGACGCGGATGCTGCAATCCGGGCGAACCGGCTGGCGCTACTGGTGGCGGTGCGGGAC
>JBGTKN010000598.1:0-2492 GCA_041744615.1 Hyphomonas sp.
AGCACGCGGTTAACGATGAAGGCCGGATAATCCTCGGCATTGGTCGTGGTCTTGCCAATGCGCTTGGCGAACGTGATCGCGGTCTCGAACGTCTCCTGGTCGGTATTCAGCCCACGGATGACCTCGACCAGCTTCATCAACGGCACAGGGTTCATGAAATGCAGGCCGATGAACCGTTCCGGCCGGTCGGTAACCGAGGCCAGCTTGGTGATCGAGATCGAAGACGTGTTGGTGGCAAGATAGGTATGCGCCGGGACCACGTCGCAGATCGAGCGGAAGATCGCCTCTTTTACGTCGCGCTTCTCGGTCGCCGCCTCGATCACGAGATCGGCGGCTTCCTGAGCCTTGATGTCGGTCGAGGTGCGCACGCGTCCCAGCGCCGCCGTCATCTCGTCCAGCGTGATGATCTCTCGCGCGATCTGGCGGCGCATGTTGGCTTCCATCGTGGCCGCACCCCTCGCGAGCGCCGCTTCTGACACATCTGTCAGCACAACGTCATACCCGGCCAATGCCGAGACGTGCGCGATGCCGTTGCCCATCTGGCCGGCGCCGATGATGCCCACTGTCCTGATTTCCGCCATGGAGCTGATCCTTGAACACCTGTTGAACAGCATCGTTATACTCGCTTGTGCAGCGCAGCAAAGTGCGGGTTTGCAGGCCAGCCGTGCGCCATGAAAAAGCCCGGCCTCCTCGCGGAAACCGGGCTTTGTTCCATCAGTCCAGTCAGCGCCCTAGAGCGACTTTGTCAGCTCTGGCACGGCGACGAACAGGTCGGCCACTAGGCCATAATCGGCCACCTGGAAGATCGGGGCTTCCTCGTCCTTGTTGATCGCGACGATGATCTTGGAATCCTTCATGCCGGCAAGGTGCTGGATGGCGCCCGAGATTCCGACGGCAATGTAGAGTTCCGGGGCGACGATCTTGCCGGTCTGGCCGACCTGGTAATCGTTGGGGGCATAGCCTGCATCGACCGCCGCGCGTGAGGCGCCGACGGCTGCGCCGAGCTTGTCGGCGAGCGGGAAGATGACTTCCGTGAACTTCTCCGACGAGCCAAGTGCCCGGCCGCCCGACACGACACGTTTCGCGCCGGCGAGTTCCGGACGGTCCGACTTCACCATTTCTTCCGAGACAAATTCCGACTTGGATTGCGCTGCCGGCGCCGCGATGTCCTCGACCGGGGCCGAGCCATCATTTCCTGCGGCCGGGAAAGCCGTTCCGCGCACGGTGATCACTTTCTTCGCGTCGGAGGATTTCACTGTCATGATGGCGTTGCCCGCATAGATCGGGCGCACGAAGGTGGAGGGGTCGACGACTTCCACGATTTCAGACAGCTGCATCACGTCGAGTTTCGCCGCGATGCGCGGGGCGATATTCTTGCCCGTAGTCGTCGCAGCGATGAACACCGCGTCATAGCCCGCCATCAGCGGCACGACGAGCGCTTCCATCGCTTCGGCGGTCTGCTTGCGCAGGCTTTCGCCCTCCGCTTTCAGCACCTTTCGAACACCAGAAATCTTCGCGGCGGCAGGCGCAACCGAGCCAGCATTCTCGCCGGCAACCAGCACGTCCACATCGCCGCCGAATTTCGACGCGGCGGTGACAACCTTGTGCGTCGCGTCCGACAGGGCGCCATGCGCATGTTCTGCAATTACGAGGACAGCCATCAGACAGCTCCTGCCGTTTTGAGTTTCGCGACCAGGGCCGCCACGTCTTCAACCTTCACCCCGCCCGAGCGCGCCGCCGGCTCGGTGACCTTCACCACCGTCAGGCGCGGCGTGATGTCGACGCCGTAATCGGCGGGTGCCTTCTCGGCGATCTCTTTTTTCTTGGCCTTCATGATGTTCGGCAGCGAGGCATAGCGCGGCTCGTTGAGGCGAAGGTCAACGGTCACGATGGCGGGCAGCGTCAGTTTCACGGTCTGAAGGCCGCCATCGACTTCGCGGGTCACTTTCAGCGCGCCGCCGTCTTTCTCGATCTTGTAGGCAAAGGTGCCCTGTGGCCAGTCGAGGAGCGCTGCCAGCATCTGGCCGGTCTGGTTGGAATCGTCGTCGATCGCCTGTTTGCCGAGGAGCACGAGGTCCGGGCTCTCGTCCGCCACGACTTTTGCCAGCAGTTTGGCGACGGCCAGCGGCTCGACCATCGCATCCGTCTTGATCAGGATGCCCCGGTCGGCGCCCATGGCGAGCGCGGTTCGCAGAGTTTCCTGCGACTGTTGCGGGCCGATCGAGACGACCACGATCTCGGTTGCCGTGCCGGCTTCCTTCATGCGCACCGCTTCTTCGACCGAAATCTCGTCGAAGGGGTTCATCGACATCTTGACGTTGGCGAGATCGACGCCGGTCTGGTCCGGCTTGACGCGGACCTTCACGTTGTAATCGATGACGCGCTTGACGGGCACGAGAACCTTCATGCGGGCGCTCCCAGGCTGGTTTATGATTGTGGAACTTCAAAAGTGCGCCGTCCCTACCGTCGCGGCGCCCTGCGCGCAAGAGTTG
>JBGTKN010000599.1:0-1521 GCA_041744615.1 Hyphomonas sp.
CATTCGGCTTCCGTCATCGTGCGAACGCCGAGGCTCTCGGCCTTGGCGAGTTTCGAGCCTGCGCCAGGCCCCGCGACCAGGATATCCGTCTTCGCTGAGACCGACCCCGCAACCTTCGCACCCAGCGCGCCGGCGCGTGCCTTCGCTTCGTCGCGCGTCATCCGTTCCAGCGTGCCGGTGAACACGACAGTCTTGCCTGCCACCGGGCTGTCCGTCGCCGCAGGCGTTTCGTCCTCCACCTCGATCTCGGCGAGCAGCGCCTCCAGCATCTTCCGGTTGTGCGGCTCTGCCTGAAACTGGACCAGCGCCTTGGCCGCCGCATCGCCGATACCGTCGATCCCCGTCAGGTCGAGATAGCCTTCGCTGCCGGGTCCGCCTTCTGCCGCGCGCACGACAGCGTCCCAGAAGGCCTGCCAGCCAAGAAAGCCGCGGGCGAACTGGCCGGATGTCGTCTGCCCGACGTGCCGGATTCCGAGCCCGTTGAGGAAGCGGGCAAATTCCGGCTTCCGACGCGCGTCAATGGCCGCGTAGAGTTTCTTCGCTGACGCCGCGCCGAACCCGTCCCATTCCTCCAGCGGCGGCAAGCCTGCGGCTTCAATATTTGTCCGCAGTCGGAATATGTCCTGGGGGGCGCGCAGTACGCCTCTTTCATAGAACAGCTCGATCTGTTTCGCGCCGAGACCATCGATGTCGAGCGCCTTGCGCGAAACGAAATGCTTCAGCCGCTCGACCGCCTGGGCCGGGCAGATCAGGCCGCCCGTGCAGCGCCGGCGCACATCCACTTCGCCGGCTTCGTCAATCTCCCGCACGGCCGCCGAGCCGCAAGCCGGGCAGACTTCCGGCATGGTCCAGGCGGGGCCCTTCCCCGCCTTCACGACGCGCAGGACCTGTGGGATCACATCGCCCGCGCGCTGGATCTCTACCACGTCCCCAGGCTTCACGCCCAAGCGCGCGATCTCGTCCTCGTTGTGCAGGGTCGCGTTGGACACGACAACGCCGCCCACTGTCACCGGCTCGAGCCGCGCGACAGGCGTGAGCGAGCCTGTCCGGCCTACTTGGATGTCGATGCCGAGCAGGGTTGTCGCCGCCTTCTCTGCCGGGAACTTGTGCGCGATCGCCCAGCGCGGCGCCCGGCTGACAAAGCCCAGCCGCTGTTGCCAGTCGAGCCGGTCGACCTTGTAGACGACCCCGTCGATGTCGTACGGGAGGCTGGCGCGCTGCACCTCAATCTTCCGGTAGTTGGCAAGGATGTCCTCGACCGTCAGGACACGGACCATCAGAGGATTGGTGGCGAAGCCCCATTCCGAAAGCTTGCGCACGGCGGCGGACTGTGTGTCCGCAAACGGCTCGCTGACCGCGCCCCAGGCATAGGCGAAGAATCGGAGCGGCCGCGATTTCGTAATCTCGATGTCCAGCTGGCGCAGGCTTCCAGCCGCCGCATTGCGCGGATTGGCAAAGACCTTGCGGCCGGCGGCAGCTTCGCGCGTATTGAGGGCGGCAAAGTCCTCTTTCGCCATATAA
>JBGTKN010000600.1:0-5072 GCA_041744615.1 Hyphomonas sp.
CGCGCGCGTTCTGGCTGCGCGGACCGGTGACGAGATCGGCGCCCCGACGGGCGAGATCGCGCGCCTGATCGAACAGACCTCGGGCGGACGCCGCCGCGTCGCCCTTTCGATGATTTCCGCACTCCAGGAAGCCGGCCTTGACCATAAGCAGGTTGGCACGCTCCTGCCGTCCATCGGCAGCTGGATGCAATCCGTACACGGCATGAATGACTTTGGCCATTTGGGTGACCTGATTGGCCATGCGGGCGAGCCGTCCCGCAGAGAGGGGGTGCGCGCCGCATAACGCACTGGCAGTGCGAAACGAAGCGGACGCTGCCTAATCCAGACCCATTGCGGTCATTCGCGCCGCCTCGAATACCGGGCCGCCCTTGTGGGCGGCCCTTTTCTTTTGCGCGGGCGGCCGCTAGAGGCGCTCTGGCCCAGAAGGAGACTGCCATGAGCGATACCGCGCTGACCCGTCCGGACGAAGCCATCGCGCTGCGCTTGATACAGGCCATCCGCGCCGACGCCGAGGCCGCCTGCGCGCCTAACCGGATCGATCTCGTCTCGGTCACCTTCGATGTCGCCGCGGCGGGCGCCGAACCGGGCAACCTCGCCTACAAGCCTCGCATCGACCGCAAGAGCCGCACGATCCTGTTCACCGGCGGCGCGGCGGAAGGCGCCAAGGGCATCGTGATGACGGCCACAGCCGTTTACCGGATCACGCCGAAAGCCTAGGCTGGCCGGGAGCAACCCCCGGAGCCCGCCATGCCGACAACCCTGATCACCGGTGCCAATCGTGGTATCGGCCTCGCCCTCGTCCGGGAATTCCAGTCGAAGGGCCACACCGTCATCGCGACCGCCCGTGATCCGGCCTCGGCGAGGGATCTTAAGGCGACCGGAGCGGAACTGCACGCGCTGGATGTGTCGGACACCGCCTCGATCAAGGCGCTCGCCGCGGCGCTGAAGGGTCGACCAATCGATTTCCTGATCAACAATGCCGGCCTTGGCGACCGGGCCGACATGCCCCGGCTCGACTATGACCGGTTCGAGGAAATCCTGCGCGTCAACACGATTGCCCCGATCCGGGTGCTCGACGCGCTGACGCCGAACCTGGCCGCCGGCAAGGACAAGGTCGCCGCAGCGCTCTCCAGCCAGCTCGGCTCCATCGAGAACACTGACATGGGCTTCGGCCTCGCTTACCGCGTTTCAAAAGCCGGATTGAACATGGGGCTGCGCACGGCGGCGCATACGTTGTCGGTCAAAGGCATCTCGCTGCTGGCGCTGCATCCTGGCTGGGTGAAGACGGATATGGGCGGCGACGGCGCGCCGGTCGAGCCCGCCGACAGTGCGGCGGGCCTCTACAAGGTCATCACCGGCGCGGGCTCCTCGAAAGAGCTCCGCTTCTATGATTTCGAAGGCAAGACGCTGCCCTGGTAGAGCCTACTCGGCCGCCGGCAGGACTTCGTCATTGTCAGCGCTCGGCGTGCGCTTCGGGGGCGGCGAGGATGGGTCGAGACCGGCCGCCTCTTTCGGGCGCCGTAAGCGGGCCAGGATGGGTACGAGCGCCGCAATCAGGGGTGGGCTGAAGCGATTCCACATCCGGACAGACCAGCGCCCGACGCGGTGCGGCGCCAGCAGCCAGACGGGCGTAACCAGCAGGATCATCGTCGTCGAGAAGCCGAGGCCGAAGACGACCGCCGTTGCGAGCTGCACCCACCATTCAGAACTTGCGCCGCCGAAATTGATCGCGCCTTCGCGGAAATTGACGTTCATCTGGATGATCATCGGGAACAGACCGAACATCGTCGTTCCCGTGGTCAGGAGGATGGGGCGGATCCGCTGGGCTGCGGTCGCGATCGCGGCGTCTTCCGGCGTGCGTCCATCCTCGCGCAGACGGTTGAACGTATCGATCATGATTATGTTGTTGTTCACCACGATACCCGCCAGGGCGACGATACCGGTGCCGATCATCAGGATGCTGACATAAGGCAGAAGCAGGTTGACGCCGACCAGAACGCCAGCCGTCGACAGGATCACGGCCGAGAGGGTGAGGGCCACCTGCCAAAAATTGTTGAACTGCCAGAGCAGGATCACCGCCATCATGAAGAGGGCGGCGAGCGCCGCGCCTGCGAAGAAGGCGCCGGCTTCCGCCGTGTCTTCATCTGCGCCTTCGAAGCGGACTTCGACGCCTTGCGGCAGGTTCTGCCCGTCCAGGAATGTCTTCAGCTCGGCCACGACCGCGCCGCCGGTGCCTTGTTCGCGGGCATTGCCGCGCACATCGATCACCCGCTTGCCGTCGCGCCGTTCGATCTGGCTGACGCGCGGGGCCGCTTCCCGCGTCACGAAAAGCGACAGCGGCACGTTGCCTTGCGGCGTGGATATTCTCAGCGCATCAAGCGCCGAGGCCGAGCGGTCGCCTTCCGGGAAGCGGACACGGATATCGACTTCTTCATTCGCATCGTCCGGACGGTAGCGCCCGACGAGGACGCCGTTGGTGACGAGCTGAACCGCCGCGCCGATCTGGGCGACATCGACGCCGAACTTGCCGGCTTCGGCACGGTCCACCGTTAGCTGATACTCGACGCCGGGCAGGGGCCGGGAATCGTCGATCTCGATGACGTCGTCGCGCGCTTCCAGCCAGCCCCGGATCAGCGAGGCCGTCTGGTCGAGCGCCGCCGCATCGTTGCCAAGCAGGGCGACCTGCACATCCTTTCCGCCGGGGGGGCCCTGTTCGCGGGCCTTGATCTCGAACCTCAGCGCAGGGATCGCCGCGAGGCGCGCGCGGACCTCTTCAAGCGTCTCTCGGGCGTTGAAGTCGCCGTCAGAAGTCGTGTTGATGTCGAGCAGGATCTGGCCGATCGTGTCGAGCGGCACACCGCTCACGCCGTCGAAGCTGAAGCCTGCGGATGAGACGCCCGTGCGGGTCGAGATCGCGGTGATGCCGCGGATGTCCGAGATGGCGGCTTCGGCCTCGGCGACGAATGCTGCCTTCTCGTCTGCCGAAAGCGCGCCTTGCGCCTGGACGAAGACAAAGGCCTGTTCGGGTTCGATATCGAGGAAGAATTCGGTCTTGTGCTGCTCGGAGGCGAACCAGAAGAAGATGGCGAAGACAACAGCGAAGATGGCGCCGGTGATCATCAGCGGGCGTCGGATCAATTCCGACACGATCTTCACATACCCGCCGATCCAGCCCTTGGCGCTG
Source organism: Hyphomonas sp. (assembly GCA_041744615.1). Lineage (GTDB taxonomy): Bacteria > Pseudomonadota > Alphaproteobacteria > Caulobacterales > Hyphomonadaceae > Hyphomonas. The sequence continues at coordinate 3,185 of JBGTKN010000600.1, forward strand.
CGCGGATCGCCGTCCGCGGCAAGGGCCGCGAGGTTCTCGTCCGTGCCACCGGAGCGGCCGCCGATCACCGTGCCGAGAACCGGCAGGAAGATCAGGGCGACGATGAGTGACGAGGTCAGAACGAAGATCAGCGTCAGGGGCAGATAGGCCATGAACTTGCCGGGCATCGAGTTCCAGAACAGGAACGGCACGAAGGCGGCGAGCGTGGTCAGCGTGGAGGAGACGACCGGCCAGAACATGCGCTTACCGGCCATCGCATAGGCCCGCTTGCGGTCCATACCTTCGGCCATTTTCCGGTCCGCATATTCGGTCACGACAATACCGCCATCGACGAGGATGCCGACCGCGATGACCATGCCGAACATGACCATCATGTTGATCGTGTAGCCGAAAGCTCCGAGGAACAGGAAGGCGATGACGAAAGACGACGGGATCGCGATGCCCACCAGCGTGGCCGACCGGATGCCGAGCGCGGCGACGACGATGATCATCACGAGCACGATGGCCGTCATGATCGAGCTTTCCAGCTGGCCGAGCTGGTCGCCGATCATCTCGGACATGTCCGACGTGATTTCGGCGCGCACCGTGGCCGGCCAGGCCTTGCTCTCGTCCTCGAGGATGGCGCTGACATTGTTGGCCGTGTCGAGAATGTTGGCGCCGGTGCGTTTCACCACTTCGATGAGCAGGGCCTGTTCGCTGTTGAAGGTGGCCGAGCCGGTGGCGTCCTTGAAGGTGCGGCGCACCTCGGCCACGTCGCCGAGTGTCACGACCGCGTCTTCGGTGCGCTTGATCGGCAGGCTCAGCGCGTCGGCGCCGGAGCGGATGATGCCGGGCACCTTGACCGCGAAGCTGCCTTGTCCGGTATCGATCAGGCCAGCCGGAATCAGCTGGTTGTTGGCGTTCACGACCGCGTAGATCTCCTGATAGGAGATATTGTAGGCTTCAAGCTTGACCGGATCGATGACGATTTCGAGCAGTTCCTCGCGCTTGCCCTGCACGCGGGCTTCGAGAACGCCGGGATCGGCTTCGATCCGCTCCTTCAGGTTTTCGGCAATCCGCGCGAGGCCGCGCTCCGGCGCATCGCCATAGATGTTGACCACGAGGACGGGAAACTGCGCGGCGTTGACTTCGTTGATGATCGGCTCGCGGGCGTCAGCCGGGAAGTAGCGCTTGGCCATGTCGACCTTGTCCTTGACGTCGATCACGGCCTGATTGACGTCCGAATCGATCTCGAACTCGAGCACGATTGTGGCAGCGCCTTCGCCGGCGAACGAGGAGAACGTCTTGAGGCCTTCCAGCGACTGGATTTCCCGTTCGATCGGACGCACCAGCAGCCGTTCTGCATCTTCAGGGGTGACGCCGGCCAGAGGCACGGTGACGCCGACGAACGGGATCGGTATGTCGGGGTCGGCTTCCTTGGGAAGGCCGATATAGGTCGCGGTTCCCGCCAGCACGGCGCAGATGAGGATGGCAATCACCATCCTCGCCCGGCCAATGGCACCATCGATGAGGCCGTTCATGGCCGGGCCCCGCCCTGCGCCACGGGACGCACTTTCACACCGTCATTGAGATAGTCCTGGCCGATCGCGACCAGGGTCGCTTGTTCGGGTAGGCCGGTCACCCAGGCGCCGTCAGGTGTTTCGTCGATCACCCGGATCGGGGCGAAGGCGATTGTGTCGCCATCCATGACGAGGCGCACACCGAGCTCGCCGGAGTCCGACAAGGTCAGCAGGGAGCGGGCGATCAGCGTCGCAGGCACTTCGCCGGCGGGGATGGTGAGCGTAGCCGTCACGCCGGCGGCGACCAGCGCGTCGCCGGTCTCGAGTTCGGCTTCCACCGGGAAGGTGCGCGTCTGGGCGCTGGCGGTGCGGGCGACGTAGCGCAGCTT
>JBGTKN010000601.1:0-12336 GCA_041744615.1 Hyphomonas sp.
ACGATCATAACCGAAGAAGGCTACACCATCACCAGCACCGGCGACGACGGCGCCATCTCCGTACGCGCTACCGACACTGCCGGCACCGGCCTTATCTTCAACGTGCTCGGCACCGCCTGCGAGACCGAGTTCTCGGACGACTGCCTCGGCATCAACATGCAGGTGCGCTACGATGCTGATGGCCAGGAAACGCTGGAGCGCATCAACGAAGCCAACCTGATGTGGGCCGCCACGTCGGCCTGGTATTCGGCTGGCGGCGTTGACGGCAATACGCCGACCGTGGGCATAACCCGCTATGTCATCCTCGACGGCGGCATGACCATCCGCAACATCAAGGACAATCTCCTGAACCTGCTGGCCATCGCCCCACAGGTGGCGGACTATGTCTGGCAGGTCGGAGACTATGATCCCGAAGGCGAGTTTTACGACGACGAGTGGTAACCCGCACGCCCCCCAAGGGGTGACAGGCCCCGTTCGGCCGTGATAACCGCTGCGCCGATGACCTGTTCCGTGGCGATTCCGGCAATTCGAATTAGCGGCCCGGCCGCCGGCTGAACCCTTTGTTCAGCCGTGGCCGGGTAAGCCCGTTTGGCCTGAGGCCGCCCGCCCGTTCCCGTTTCCGCTGACGAAGACCTGACCCAAGATGACCGATACCGCTGCGACCGAACGCGACTACCGCGACACCCTGTTCCTGCCGAAAACCGACTTCCCGATGCGCGCCGGCCTGCCCAAGGCCGAGCCGGAATGGATCAAGCGCTGGGACGAGATGGGCCTGTATGCCAAGCTCCGCGAGACCGCCAAGGGCCGCCCGCCCTTCATCCTGCATGACGGCCCGCCCTATGCCAACGGCCACATCCACCTCGGCACGGCGCTCAACAAGATCATCAAGGACATCATCGTCCGCTCCCACCAGATGCAGGGCTTCGACGCCTCTTACCTTCCGGGCTGGGACTGCCACGGCTTGCCCATCGAATGGAAGGTGGAGGAGGAGTTCCGCTCCAGGAACCGCCCGAAGGATTCCGTACCAGCTGACGAGTTCCGCGCCGCCTGCCGCGCCTATGCCGAGCATTGGGTGAAGGTGCAGGGCAAGGAATTCCGCAGCCTTGGCATCGAGGGCGAATGGGACAATCCCTACCTGACCATGGCTTTTGAGAGCGAGGCGGTGATCGTCTCCGAATTCCTCGACATGGCGATGAAAGGCGGCCTCGTGCGCGGCGCCAAGCCGATCATGTGGAGCCCGGTCGAACGCACCGCGCTCGCCGAAGCGGAAGTGGAATACCACGACCGCAAGGTGCCGGTGGTGTGGGTGAAGTTTCCCGTTCGCGACGTCGGCGCTGTCGTCACGCGCGGCGTATCTGGTCCTACTGAAGTTGAGGTCCTTGCTGAAAATGTGAACAACACGAGCGTGGTGATCTGGACAACGACTCCTTGGACCATTCCGGCGAACCAAGCAGTCTCCTTGAGTCGAGCCATCAACTATTCATTGTATGAAGTGGTCGAAGTAGCGACTGAAGAAGAGCTCGGGTTCAAACCATATGCACTCGAAGGTGAGCGACTCATCTTCGCTGACGCGCTGGCCGATTCTGTTAAAGACGCTGCGAAGATCAAGACGCTCAAGAGACTTTCGGCTGTGTCCGGTGACGTGCTCGTCAAAATGGAATTGAAGCACCCGCTCAACTCTGTCTCACCATTCTTCCAAAACCCTATCCCCATGCTCGCCGGCGACCACGTCACCGCTGACGCAGGCACTGGCTTCGTCCACACAGCCCCCGCGCACGGCGAGGATGACTTCAACGTCTGGCTCGCCACCGGCCGCACCGCGCAGGACATCCGCCAGATTGTCGATGCCGATGGAAAGTACACAGACGAAGTCCCCGCGCCGCTCGCCGGTCTCGACATCATCGTCACCTCCGGGAAGAAGCGCGGTGAGGCGGGCAAGGCGAACAATGAAGTGATCCGCCTCCTCGCCGAGAGCGGCAACCTACTCGCGCGCGGCATCACGACGATACGCGATGCCCATTCCTGGCGCTCGAAAGCCCCGGTCATCCGCCGCGCCACACCGCAATGGTTCATCGCGATGGACAAGCCGGTCCACGCCGGAAAGACACTGCGCGAACTGGCGATGAAGGCCATCGACGACACCGAATTCTTCCCCGCCACAGGCCGAAACCGTCTCTCTGCCATGGTTGAAAGCCGCCCGGACTGGCTGATCTCGCGCCAGCGCAACTGGGGCGTGCCGATCACTCTGTTTGTCAACGCCAAGGGCGAGCCGCACACCGCCGCTCTGCCCAATGAGCAAGCGGGCAAACTCAATGCCAACATCAAGGCCGCCATCGAGAAAACCGGCGTGGACGGATGGTTCGCCACCCCCGACGCAGACTTCTTCGCCGGCACCGGTGTCTCGCCGGAGGGCTGGGAAAAGGTCACGGACGTGCTCGACGTCTGGTTCGACAGCGGCACCACTCACGCCTTCGCCCTGCGCAAGCGCGGCATCATCGACAACGCCACGGGGCAGGCGGACGTATACATGGAAGGCTCTGACCAGCATCGCGGCTGGTTTCAGTCATCGCTGCTGGAAAGCTGTGCCACGCGCGGTATGGCGCCCTACAAGCAGGTCGTCACCCACGGCATGGTCGTCGATGCCGACGGCAAGAAGATGTCGAAATCGATCGGCAACACGATTGAGCCAGACGACTTCCAGAAACAGCATGGCATTGAGATCCTCCGCCTCTGGACGGCCTCTGCCGACTATTGGGACGACACCCGCATTTCCGACGAGATCATCAAGGGTACGGTCGAAACCTACCGCAAGCTGCGCAACACCCTGCGCTACATGCTCGGTGCGCTGGATGGCTACACAACAGCTGAGGCGGTTGAGGCCGCAGACATGCCCGGCCTTGAGCGCTTCATCCTCCACCGTCTCGCCGAAATCGACGGCGAAGTGCGCGCCGCCTTCAAGGTGTTCGATTTCAAGCGCGTGATGACGGCCATCGTCAACTTCGTGAACGTCGAACTCTCGGCGGTCTATTTCGACATCCGCAAGGACGCGCTCTACTGCGACCCGTCTTTCGTCACGGCGAAAGCCTGGGACGCCGAAACCTCCGTACACGGAGGCCGCCGCCGCGCCGTGCGCACGGTGATGGCCGCCGTGATGGAACGACTGCTTTGCTGGCTCGCCCCGGTGATGCCGTTCACCACAGATGAAGCCTTCGGCGAAAGCCACCTGAAAGGTTCGGCCGAATCGGTCCACCTCAAGCTCTTCCCCGAAACACCCGCCGCCTGGCGCGACGCGGCCCTTGCCGCACGCTGGGAAAAGATCTTCAAGGTCCGCCGCGTCGTCACCGGCGCCCTCGAAGTCGAACGCCGCGAGAAACGTATCGGTGCCTCGCTGGAAGCGGCCCCCGAAGTCATCGTCAGCGACAAGGCGCTCCTCGACGCCTTCGTCGGCGAAGACGCCGCCGACCTGTTCATCACGTCCGGCGCCACCCTCGTGAAAGGCGTGGACGGTCCGGCCGGCGCCTTCACGCTCGACGATTCGCCCGGCATCTGGGTCGTCCCCAAACCGGCCCCCGGCATAAAATGTCGCCGCAGCTGGAAATACTTCGACTCCGCAACCGCCGCCCCCGGCTTCCCGGACATCACACCCCGCGACGCGCTGGCGGTGAAGGCATGGGACAAGGCGGCGGGCTGACAACCCTTGGCCCCTCTCACAAGCGGAGGGGAGAAGAGGTGCACACAAAAGCTTGATCACCCCGGCGCGGTCTGCAATCTCAGCCGCATGAAACTGGCGTTATCCTCTGCCTGGCCATTCTATCTGGTGCCCGTCGTGGTGCTGCTGGATCAGTGGACCAAGTGGCTCGTGATCGCTGAGCCGCGATTCAATGCGCTCGGCTGTCTCGACCGGATGGAGCCCTGCGGCCAGATCGTGCTGCCTGGCCCGCTGGACCTGACGATGCTGTGGAACCGGGGCATGAGCTATGGCCTGTTCCAGTCGGAAGGCATCGGCCGGTGGATCCTCGCCGCCATCATGCTGGCCATCGCAGTCGGCTTCTTTGTCTGGCTCCTGCGGGCAGAGGGCCGCTGGCTCCGGCTCGCGCTCGCGCTTGTGATCGGAGGCGCCTTCGGCAACCTGATCGACCGGGTCCGTTTCGGAGCTGTGGTCGATTTCATCGATGCCAACGGCCTCTACTTCCCCTGGGTATTCAATGTCGCCGACGCCGCCATCAGCGTCGGCGCCGTGCTGCTCTTTGTCGACCAGTTCTTACTTTCGCGCCCAAAACAGGCTAGCAGCCTGTAACCCGGCTTTCAGCCCTCCAGAAACGGACCCGCCCCGCCATGAAGAAATCCCTGCTTATCCTTGCCGCCGGCGCGGCCCTCGCGGCCACCACGGCCTGTTCCTCGACCGGCGGCAGCAGCGGCGGCGCCACGCCGAACGAGTTCCGTGTCGTCACAAAGGCCCCGCTCAGCGTTCCGCCCCAATACAGCCTTCGCCCGCCCGGCGCCGGCACCACGACCCCGGCTGAAGTTGAGGCCGCCACCACCAACGTGACCACCGCATTCGGTACGACGATGGGTGTGAATGCCAGCGCCTCCGAGAAAGCCCTCGTGGCCGCGGCCGGTGCGAATGCGGTCAACCCCGCCGTCCGGGCGCAGGTCGACTACGAAGAGACGAAATCCATCCGCAAGTCGGCCAGCATCACCGACCGCGTGTTCTTCTGGCGCAAGGACAAGGAAGAGGACGCCGCCTCTGCTGCGACCGACAACGCCACCGGCAATCAGCCGGTGAGCATCGAACGTACGAGCGGCGGCCCGCGCATCCGCCTTCCCGGCACCTGATTCTCGCCCGGCTCGATTGCCAGTTTAAAACGGAGGACGCCCATGAAACGGAGTCTCGCTGCAGGCCTTCTGGCCCTGTTTGCTTCCCACGCTGTTGCCGAGGAGGCCGCCTGGGCACCCTCAACCTTCAAGCTGCACAACGGAATGGAAGTCGTTGTGATCCCCGATCACCGCGCGCCGGTCGTCACCCACATGGTCTGGTACAAGGTCGGTGCCGTCGATGAAGCGCCCGGCAAGTCCGGCATTGCCCACCTGTTCGAGCATGTGATGTTCAAGCAGACCAAGAATATCGGCCCGGAAGAGTTCACCTCCATCGTGCAGCGCTCCGGTGGCCAGCTCAACGCCTTCACCAGTTGGGACTACACCGCCTATTTCGAGCGCGTAGCGAAGCCCCAGCTCGGCAAGATGATGGAACTCGAAGCCGAGCGGATGGTGAACCTCATCATCGACAACGATCCCAAGGGCCCGTTCATTTCCGAGCGTGACGTGGTCAAGGAAGAACGCCGCCAGAGCATCGAGAACAATCCCGGACGCATTCTCCAGGAGCAGGTGCTCTCCGCGCTCTGGCAGGGCCACCCTTACGAGATCACGGTCATCGGCAAGATGGACGAAGTCGCCGCGCTCACCCCGCAGGACGGTCTCGATTTCTATACGCAGTACTACAGTCCCGAAAACGCCATCCTCGTTGTCGCCGGCGATGTGACGCCGGACGAAGTGCGCGTGCTTGCGGAGCAGCATTACGGCGTCATCGAGCCGACCGGCACGCTGACGGCAGAACGCAAATGGCAACCGGTCGCGCCGCTGACCGAAACCCGGCTGCTCACCCATGCCGATCCGAAAGTCCGTCAGCCTTCCTGGAGCCGTTATTATCTCGGCTACTCCCAGCGCCGTCAGCCCGATGATGCGCTCGCCCTTGATGTCGGGCTCGAAATCCTGGGCGGCGGCATGACCAGCCGGCTCTACCAGTCGCTCGTCGAGCAACAGCAAGTGGCGATCTCCGCCAACGCCTTTGCCTGGACCACGCTGCACGATGAAGGCCCCGCCGTGCTCTCCGCCAGCCCCGCGCCGGGCGTGACTTTGGACGCGCTCGAGGCCGCACTGATGGCTGAAGTCGAAAAAGTGCTGACTGAGGGCTTCACCGAAGCCGAAGTCATCCGCGCCCGCAACAAGCTGGCGGCCGATGCGATCTATGCCCGCGACAGCCAGTCCGGCATGGCCAACAATTTCGGTGCCTGGCTGGCGATCGGCGGAACGGTCGAGGACATCCTCGGCTATCCGGACGCCGTCCGCGCCGTCTCGGCCGAACAGGCCATCGCTGCCGTGCGCGCCGTGTTCGCACCGGAGAAACACTATATCGAAGCCCACCTTCTGCCCGCCGAAGGAGACCTCTGAGATGCGCACGACCCAATACCTGCTCGGCGCCGTTGCCTTCGTCGTACTGGCCGGCTGCAACTCGAACGGCCAGCCCGAACCGGTGGCCGTTGCCTCGCCCGCGCTCGCCGTCACGGTTCATGAAGGCGAGTTCGCCCGCATCCAGCAATTCGTGACACCCGGCGGCGTGTCGGTCTGGCTCGTCTCCGAACCGTCGATTCCGATCCTCGCTGTGCAGATGGCCTGGAAAGGTGGCACGGCGTCCGATCCGGCCGGCCTCGAAGGCCTTGGCGAAGTCGTCACTTACAGCATGAATGAAGGCGCTGGCGATCTGGATTCGCTTGGCTTCCAGACAGCCATGGAAGATCTCAACATGAGCTTCGGCTGCACGGCCGGCGCCGAGTGGACAAGCTGTTCGGTCTCCTCGCTGACCGACAATGCAGATGACGCAATGGCGCTTGTCGCCTCGGCCTTTGCTGAGCCGCGATTCGACCAGGGACCGTTCGAGCGCTTCCTGCGCGAGAAGGAAGTCAGCCTCAAGACCCGTGAGACCAATCCGAACTATCTCGCCTGGCGTGCCACTGCCCAGGCGCTGTACCCGGATCATCCCTTCGCCCGCGAAGTGGACGCCGACAGTCTCGCCGGCCTGACCCCTGAACTGGCCCGCCAGCACATGCGTGCGCTGATGACGAAAGACCGCCTGCTCGTCACCGCCGTCGGCGCTGTTACGCCGGAACAGCTTGCCCCGCTGATCGACGAGGTTGCGGCCGGCCTGCCGGAGACCAGCACGTTGCCAGCCATCGCGCCGATCGATCTTGCCGGCGCGCCGGTCATGCAGACCGTGGTCGACCTGCCGCAGCCGCAAAGCCTCGTCCGTTTCATCGGCCCGGGCATCGCGCGCGACAATCCAGATTTCTTCCCCGCCTTCGTGCTGAACTACACCTTTGGCGGCGGCGGCTTCGAAAGCCGCCTGATGAAAACCCTCCGCGTCGATAAGGGCCTGACCTACGGCGTCTCGTCATCCCTCGATCCGAATCCCACGCTGCTGACCTGGTCCGGCGGCGGCCAGACCAAGAACGAGAGCGCCGGTGAATTCATCACCGGCATCAAGACCGAGATGACCAACTTCGTCGCCGGCGGCGTCACCGAACCCGAACTCGCCGATGCCAAGGCCTACCTCGTCGGCTCCTATCCGCTCGGCTTTGACTCGAATGCGAAGATCGCCGGCCAGATGATGAGCGTGCGCCAGGAGAATCTCGGGGTCGACTATTTTGACCGCCGCAACGCCCTGGTCGCCGCCGTGACGATCGAGGACGTCAACCGCGTCGCCGCCACCTATCTAGACCCTGCGCGCTATTCCTTCGTCATCGTCGGCGAGCCCCAGGGAATAGAAATGCCCGCGCCCGCCGTATCGCCAGCGCCCTGAGTCACAACTCCAGGCGCATCTCCTGAGCCAGGCCGAACATCCAATCCTTCGGCTTCGCTCAGGAAGAGGTTCATCTTGGTGCAGGTCCAAACCCTCAGTCCACGGACTTCTTCGGTGTCGCCAGACCCGGTCCTGAGATGCTGTTGGCATAGTCCCGGAGGAAGGTGAACAGTTCCGCCGGGCGTCCCCCCGTGCCGGTTTCCATCTGCCCCGTGCCAGCTACCAGCCCCGCCTTGTCGAGCGCCCGGCGGAAGTTCTGCGTGTGCAATTGCTGGCCGAGGATGCCCTCGACCGAGCGCTGCAGCGCCGACAGGGTGAAGCGCTCTGGCATCAGTTCGAACACCACGGGCCTGTACTTGATCTTGCTGCGCAGGCGCGACAAGCCGGTCGCCAGAATGCGCCGGTGATCGGACGCCATCGCTGCGCCGAGGCGGATTTCCGGTTCCGGCAGGCCTGCATCGCGGGCGCATTCCGCCACGAGGCCGGCCTCGTACAAAAGCTCATACCGCTCAAGCACCCGCTCCTCGATCCAGCGGGCCCCGTCCAGTCCGAAAGCCGCGCGGGCACGGTCGAGCCGCCGCTCGTTACCCGCCGCCCAGGTCTTCAGGCGCGGCTCGATTTCCGCCTCGATCACTGGCGGACGGCGCACCCGGTGATCCTCCCACGGAAAGTAATGATACCAGTCCTCCCAGCGCGCCTCGAACGAGGCGCCCGCAGGGCGCGCTTCCGGCGTCAGCGCAAGATAGCCGACCGAGACCACGCGCGCTTCCGCCGGCGCATCGCTGAGCGTCGCTTCCGGTGTTTCGCGGTCCTTGTCGCCGAACGTGTAGAGCTGTTCGACATAGCCGATCTCGAACCCCGTCTGCTCGCGCACCCAGCCGCGCAGCGACAGGTCGAACGTCCGGTGGTTGACCGGGTCGAACGGGCCAAAGGGCAGGGCGCACTCGCCCGTCGGGCGGCGGGTCACCAGCACATTCGGCTCACCCTCCTTCAGGGCGACCATCACGGCTGACAGTCCGATTAGCAGGCGCGGCCCCGTCATTGCTTCGCCTCCGCGCGCAGCATCGCGGCCTGGATGTCGCCGAACCGTTCTAGAAACGCCGCCTGCGCCTCGGTCGGCGGCAGCGGCGCCAGGGTCAGCGTCAGCCCTTCCGGCGGCTTGCCAAAGAACCCGTCTGATTCCGCCGGTGAGAAACCCGCCAGTTGCACCGCCTCGAACCAGGCGCAGATATTGTCGGCCCGCTTGATCACCTTCTTCAGCCCCGCCGGCGTGATTGCCTTGAGCCCGAAACGCAGATGCACCGCTTCCTGCAGCCGCGCCTCGACACCCTTGTAGCTCTCGCCCAGGATTGCCTTGAACGGAGAGATCATGTCGCCGATCACGTATTCCGGGCTGTCATGCAGCAGCGCCGTCATCCAGTCCTGCGGGCCGAGCCCTGGCTCCAGCCTGCGCACAAGCCTCTCGACCAGTACCGAATGCTCGGCCACTGAGAAGGCATGCTCCCCGCGCGTCTGCCCGTTCCAGCGCGCCACCCGGGCGAGGCCGTGGGCGATATCCTCGATCTCGATATCCATCGGCGACGGATGCGCGAGATCCAGTCTCCGGCCAGACAGCATGCGTTGCCAGACACGCGGCGGGGCGAGGGGTGGCTTAACAGATCGCTTCACTTGGGTGCCTCCATCGCGGCATCCTTAAGGGATTGGTAGCCCGGGTAAAGAAACCACGGCGATCCGGTTACACTCTCGCCCCATTGCCGACACCATTCCCCAATGCGGCATTAAGGCCTCTCGCGCATAAGGGTCACAAGAAACGCGAGAGAGACGAGACGCCCATGACCGACGCCCTTTACAACTTCCTGTCCGGCCAGGGCTTTGCGGTGATGATGCTGGCCTGTGGCACGCTGGTGGTCGTTGTGGAAGCCGTCCGCGCCAGCCGCCGCGCCCTCTGGGGCGATATGTTCACCGAAGATTTCGACGAGTAGCGCGCTACTCCACGAAATTCGCCAGCAGCCGCAGGTAAGGGGCCTGGTAGCCGTTCGAATTCTCGGAAACCTGCCAGGAATTAAGCGGCCAGCTGGCATCGAATTCCAGCCAGGACTTGAGCGGCGGTTGTCCGTAGGGCGGTGACAGCTTCTGCCCGAGGCAGGCGGCGTTTGAACCCGGGCTGCCGCAATTTTCCGGGCAGCAGACATCCCAGTCATAGTTCGGGTTCGGCCCGCCCACCACAAAGCCGGGAATCGGCACGCTCGTCTGCCAGGTGCGATAGTACGCCTCCACCGAAGATTCCGCGCCGAAGGCGCTCATGTTGGTCAGGTAAGCCTTGCCCATCGGATTGGCGCCGTGAAGATAGTGCAGGTAATCGAGCGCCCGCGCGGCGTACTGCGCCGCGATCGCCGAATCCTCGCTCAGCCGCGCCGCCTCCAGATACAGCGTCCCCGTCCGCGCCATCACGCCATTGCTGCCCCAATGCAGAGCGTCCACCGGCACCCCGTATCCCGTCGCCATTTCCGTCGACAGGCGGGCGCTGAAGATGTCTGCGTAATACGCGCGCAGTTCCGGCGGCGCATCCGGCTGGCGCGCGAGAAACAGCGCCGCGTCCTGAACCTCGTACCTGTAGGCATCGACTAGTCCGCCGCTGATCATCGCCGTCCCGGCAAGCGCGGCGTCCATCGCCGGCAGGAAGCGTTCTTCCCCGGTCAGCACCGCAAGGTAGGCAGCGGCAGCGAAGCGCTTGGCGTTCAGGTATTCGGCGTCGATTTCCTGCTGTCCGGCGCCGAGCCCTTCGGAGTCTGACCGCCCGTCATTGTTGTAGAAGGTCACGGCCGGGTTCGCTTCTGCCCAGTCCCAGGCCTCGATCGCAGCCGACTTCAGGCGCTCGGCATAGTCTGCATGGCCCGCAACCGGGCTGCCTGCGAACACCAGCGCCGCAAAAGCAAACGTGCCGGCCGAGGACAGCGTCGACGACGTGCTGGCCGGTCCATAGAAGCTCGGGCCTGTCGCCGCCGAGGGCGGATTGCCGGACGCGCGACCCAGAATGGAGAGAACCGAGCCATCGGTATTCTGCATCCGCAGCAGCCAGTCGAGCCCCCAAGAGACTTCGTCCAGCAGGTCGGACGTGCCGTTGCCGCTTTCCGGAATGCCGAAATCATCGCCCCAGGCGCCGGGGTTCTCGGCATAGGATATCAGCAAGGTGCGGCACTGGTCCGCCGTCCAGTTCGTGTACTGATTATAGTCGCCGGCGTCGAACCAGCCGCCGCGCAGGTCGCGCGCGGTGCCCGCCTCTTCCGGCGAGGAGAAGAGGCGTGCTTCGCCGTCCTGTCCGGGGCCGAGATGACTGGCGCCGTCCGTCCAGCCCGCACCGGCCTGGGGCGCAACCTTCGCAAACCCGGCACGCTGGTAGAAGAATGTACGAAAAGCTTCGCGCAGCACTGGACGGTAGATGTCCTCTCCCACCGCAAAACCGCCGGACACCTGCGCGCCGTCTCCGGATGTCACGATGTATTCGCCCGGCGCCTCTAGCCGCGAGATGTCCAGCGTCCAGACCTGGTCGCCCGACAGCGGGTCCATCAGCATGTCACGGCTCGCCTCCAGTGTAAACGAGCGCACCGGCGCGTTGGTGCGCGCGTCCCGGACATAATATGTCATCCGCGGCAGCGTGGCCCAGGCCGTATCGAAGCCCGTCACGGGCTGGCGTATACGGACGATCTTAGGATCACCGGGACGATAGCCGAACTGGTCCAGCACGATCGGCGGCGCTGGGACGGCGGCGGGTGGCCGCGCCGGCGGCGCGGCAGGCACGTCGATTTCAGCTCGGCTGCAAGCGGCGATCAGTCCGGAAACACAGAGGACTGTCCAGAAAGCGCTGGAGCGGTTCACCCCGCCCGCTCGACAAAAACCGTGCCCGCCGAATAGCCCGCACCGAAAGAGCAGATCAGCCCCCGCTCGCCGGGCTTGAAATCGCGCGAGTGCTTGTGGAAGGCGATGATCGATCCTGCCGACGAGGTATTGGCATAGGTATCCAGCACGGTCGGACTGTCGTCTTCGGTTGCGTCGCGTCCCAGAACGCGCGCGGAGATCAGCCGGTTCATGTTGGCATTCGCCTGGTGCAGCCACATCCGGCGCAGCCCTTCCGGCGCGAGGCCCAGCTCGCCCATATGCTCGGCGATCATCTCGGCCACCATCGGCACCACCTCCTTGAACACCTTGCGGCCTTCCTGCATGAACAACTTGTCCGGCGCGCCCACGCCTTCGGGCGCCGCGCGGTTCAGGAACCCGAAATTGTTGCGGATATTGTTCGAGAACTGGGTCTTCAGCTTGGTGCCGAGAATTTTCCAATGCGCGGCCGGCGCCGTTGCCTCATCTTCGATAAGCACCGCGGTCGCCACATCGCCGAAAATGAAATGGCTGTCGCGGTCGGTGAAATTCAGATGGCCCGAACAGATTTCCGGGTTCACCATCAGCACCGATTTCACATGCCCCGCGCGCACGAAATCCGCAGCCGTCTGTATACCGAACGTCGCCGAGGAGCACGCCACGTTCATGTCGAATGCAAAGCCCTCGATGCCGAGCGCCTGCTGAACCTCTATCGCCATCGCCGGATAGGCGCGCTGCATGTTGGACGCCGCGCAGATCACCGCGCCGATCTCCTCCGGCCGCCGCCCGGCTGCCTGCATCGCATCGCGCGCGGCCAGTACGGCCATCTC
>JBGTKN010000602.1:0-1822 GCA_041744615.1 Hyphomonas sp.
CGTCTCCGCCGCCCTGATGGCCGCCCTCGCCGCCTGCCAGCCCGCCGTCTCCGAAGCCCCCAATGCAAAGGCGCCCCCGCCCGTGACCTCCGCCCCGAAAGCCGCCCTGCCCGCCGGCGTCCTCGTCCTCAAGCGCGCCAGCATCCCGGACCCCGGCGTGATCGCCCAGCAAACCGCAATGACGGTGCTGATACCCGAAGGCTGGACCGCCAAGGGCGCGGTCGAGCCCAAGCCCAATCTCTGTTCGGAAATCTTCGGCGTGAACTGGACCGCCACCGCGCCGGATGGCCGCGCCACCCTCTTCATTTTCCCGACCGAAGGCTGGCAGGCCTCCACCACGCCCATCTCGTCGCAGTGCATGAGCGCGTCGTTCCAGAGCACGGCGGACTATCTCGCCGCCCGCATCCAGCATGTCTATCCGGGCGCAAGGATAACTGGCTTCACCCCGCGCGAGGACTTCTACAAGGACGCTGCCGAGAGCTCCCGCCGAACCCAAACTATGTTCCAGCAGGCCGGCTTCGACACGCAGGTCTGGGCCGATGGCGGCGAGATGCGCTTCACTTATCTGCAGAACGGCGCGGAGATGGAGGGTCTGCTCGCCGCCTCCTCGCAATTCTTTGTCAACTCCATGTACAATCCCATGGGCGGCCAGCCGCTGCAGACCCTCAGCGCCACCACGCTCGGCACGTTCGGTGCCACCGCCCCGGCCGGCCAGCTGAACACCCAGCTTGCCGAAGCCGTGCGCCGCTCACTCACCCCGGATGCCGACTGGCTGAAGGCCTATTTCAAGGTGGCCGAGCAATACGGCAACGCCGCTGTTCAGGGTACGGAGCAACGCGCCGCGATGATCGTCGCAGGCGGCGCCGCCGCCACGAAATCCAACATCGAAGCCTTCCGAAACATGACTGCCGCGAGCGCCGCCAACGGTATGCCGGACCCGATCAAGACCGGCTCCGGCGGCACGGTCAGCTACGCCTCCGAAGGCGCCAGCGACCGCATTCAGCGCGAAAGCATCGAAGCTTTACGCGGCGTCGAAACCTATTATGATTCCGTGGGCGAACAGACCGTCCAGCTCGACGCCACATACGACCACGCCTGGCGCGTCACCAACAACGACACCTACATCCTCACCAACGACCCCAACTTCAACCCCGGCCAATATGACATCCAGGCCACGCAGATGAAGGTGGTGAAGTAGGGCGTTACAAAAACCCCGCTAACAGGCATGACAACGCCGGCAACTCCGCCTAAATGCTCACCATGAGCAAAAACGTGAAAATCCTGGCGGCGCAGCTTAATCCGGTGGTCGGCGATATAGCCGGAAACCTCGCCCTCGCCCGAGAGGCGCAGGCCGAAGCCCGGGCCCGCGGCGCAGACCTCGTCGTTCTGAGCGAGCATTTCATGCTGGGTTATCCGGCGGAGGACCTGGTGCTGAAGCCGGCCGCGGTGGACCTCTCAATGGAGGCGGTCCACCGTCTCGCGCGCGATACGGCAAACGGCCCGGCGATCCTGATCGGAGCGCCATGGCGCAACGGCGGCAAGCTGCACAATTCCGCCCTGTTTCTCGAAGGCGGCGAAATCCGCGCGCGCCATGACAAGCGCGAGCTGCCGAACTACGGCGTGTTCGACGAGAAGCGCCACTACACGTCCGGCGAAGGTCCGGCGGTGGTGGTCGACTTCAAGGGCGTGCGCCTCGGCGTCGCCATCTGCGAGGACATCTGGTTCGAACGGGCGCCCCGCGCGGCAAAGGCGGCCGGGGCCGACGTGCTGCTGGTGCCGAACGCCTCGCCTTGGCGCCGCAAAATCCAAGCCGAACGCGCGG
>JBGTKN010000603.1:0-6353 GCA_041744615.1 Hyphomonas sp.
CAGGTGGCCACTGGCGCCGCGGGAGGGGAAGACGAAAGCCTCGGCGCGGGTCTTAGTGTCCGGGTCGGCGCGTTCTTCCAGCCAGTCCGACAGGGACTGCAGGGCCGGGCGGCCGAGCGGGCAGAGGCGTTCCTTGCCCCCTTTGCCGCGGATGATGATGTCGCTGGTGACCCAGCGCGCGTCCTTGCGGCGGGGCAGGCTGCCCATCGTGAGGGACACCAGTTCGGACGCCCTGAGACCTGCGCCATAGAGCAATTCGACGAGGCATCTGAGGCGGGTATCGCCGCCGCAGGCGAAGATCAACGCCTTCATCTCTTCGCGGCTGAGGACATCCGGGATGTCGCGCGCCGGCGAGGGGCCGTCGAGGCGGGCTGTGGGGTCGTCCTTGCGGTCGCCTTCCTCGAACAGGAAGCGGAAAAACCGGCGCAGCGCCGAAAGTTTGCGAGCCTGGGAGGCCGGAGCGAGCCCCCGCTCGGCAAGGTCGCTGACCCAGGCGCCGAGTTCGCCGGCCCGGGCCTTGGTGAGGCGGCCGCTGCAGAATTCTGAGGCGTCCAGCAGGTCGCGCCCATAGGCATCGAGCGTGTTGGGACTGGCGCCCCGTTCGGCCGACATCATCTCGAGGAAAGCGCCGATACGGTGTTTGTCTGACATGCTGGACAGCGTGGCATGGCAGGCTTAAGGGCGCGTTGAAGGCGCCTGAAACGGCTAGAACACGCCATCCACCGGAATCCGGGTTTCGCCGTCAGGGGGCGGGTTCTTGACGGCCTGCTGGCCGAGCCACCACATGCCGCCGATAACCGCCACAGCGATGACCACGAAGCCGATCAGGAATTTGCGCATGGATTTCTGTCCCGAAAGCTGGTTTCCAACTGATTTTTCTGGCGAATCCTGCCGCCCGAATGCGGTGTCTATGTGGCAGGTCTAGGACTGGCGTGCAACGCCGGGTAAGAGAGAGTGATGCCGGACGACAGCGACCCTTCGAGGCCCGGACTGCCCTATGCGGGGCGGACGATTGCGCTTGTGGGGCTGATGGGGGCGGGCAAGTCGACGGTGGGGCGCCGACTGGCGGAAAAGCTCGGCCGTCCGTTCTATGATAGTGATGCCGAAATCGAGAAGGCCGCCGGCCTGTCGATCTCCGACATCTTCGCGCTGCACGGCGAGGCCGACTTCCGGCGCGGGGAGAAACAGGTGCTCAAACGCCTGCTCGACCTGCCGCCGCATGTACTGGCGACCGGAGGCGGAGCCTTCCTGGACGCAGAGACGCGGGCCGTGATGAAGGAGAAGGCGGTCACCGTCTGGCTCAACGCCGACCTCGAGACGCTTTGGCGGCGCGTTCAAAAGCGCGACAACCGTCCGCTGCTCAAGCGCGCCGATGCCAAGGCACACCTGTCGAACCTCGTTAGCGAGCGTGAACCATTTTATTCACAGGCTGATCTTAATGTTCAGTCCAAGGATGGACCGCATACCAATACGGTCAATTCCATCCTGAAAGCCCTGCAGACCTGGACACCGACATGACAATCACTGCCTCACTGGAAACCGTTCGGGTCGACCTCGGCGCGCGCGCC
This sequence comes from Hyphomonas sp., assembly GCA_041744615.1. GTDB lineage: Bacteria > Pseudomonadota > Alphaproteobacteria > Caulobacterales > Hyphomonadaceae > Hyphomonas. The sequence goes on from JBGTKN010000603.1 coordinate 1,569, forward strand.
TATGACATTCTCGCCGGCCATGGTGCGCTGGCGGAGCTGGGCCCGCGCCTGGCAATGCTGGTGAAGCGTCCGCGCGCCTTCGTGCTGACGGACGAGAACGTGATGCGCCATCACAAGGGCCGGCTGGAGTCGGCGGTGGCCGGGGCCGGGATCAGGCTCGACTGGATGGCGCTTCCACCGGGCGAGCAGACCAAGACCTTCGCACAGCTCGGCCATGTGCTCGACTGGCTGTTGGCGGGCAGCGCAGACCGGGGCGATTTCCTGGTGGCGTTCGGCGGCGGCGTAATCGGCGACATGGGCGGGCTTGCGGCCAGTCTGATGAAGCGCGGGATGGGTTTCGTGCAGGTACCGACGACGCTGCTGGCGCAGGTCGATTCCTCCGTAGGCGGAAAGACGGCCGTGAACACGCCCCGCGGCAAGAACCTGGTTGGCGCCTTCTATCAGCCGCGTCTCGTGATAGCGGATACGGAGCTTCTGGCGACACTGCCGGAGCGCGAGATGAAGGCGGGCTATGCCGAGATCCTGAAATACGGCCTGATCAATGACGCCCCCTTCTTCGACTGGCTTTCCGCGAACGGACGTAAAGTGCTCGCGCTCGACGCGGATGCGGCACGCTATGCGGTGGCCCATTCCTGCGCAGCGAAGGCGGCGATCGTCGTTGAGGATGAGACCGAGACCGGCGTGCGCCAGCTCCTTAACCTCGGCCACACTTTCGGGCACGCACTGGAAGCGGCCAACAGCTATGGACCGGACCTGCTGCACGGCGAAGCCGTGGCGCTCGGCATGGCGCTGGCCTTCCGCTATGGCGCCGGGATCGGCGTGACGCCGGCTGCCGACGCGCAGCGTGTTGCAGACGTAATCCGGACCTCCGGCCTGCCGGCTGATTTGCAGGGTAGGGACCGCACCCGCTTCACGGCGCCGCGCCTGACCGAGCTGATGCAGCAAGACAAGAAGGCGCGCGGCGGGCGCGTGCAGCTGATCCTCGCGCGCGGCATCGGCGCATCCTATATCCACCCGGATGCGGACCTTGCCTCGATCGAGACCTTCCTCGCCCGCGAACTCCTTGAAACGAGCTAGAGAGACCCAATTCCCGACATGATTGCCGGTTACCTGATCGCCATCGCCTTCCTGCTTTGCCTGTCCGCCTTCTTCTCCGGATCGGAAACAGCCCTCACGGCCGCGTCCCGTGCCCGCATGCACCAGCTCGAGAAGGAAGGCGACAAGCGCGCCCGGGCCGTTAACAAGCTCTTGTCCAACCGGGAGGATTTCATCGGGGCGATCCTGCTTGGCAACAACCTGGTCAACATCCTCGCCTCGGTGCTCGCGACCTCCCTGTTCACGGCCCTGTTCGGCGCTGGCGGTCTCGCCCTCGTGCTAGCGACCGGGTGCATGACCATCACGGTGCTGATCTTTTCCGAAGTGATGCCGAAGACCTATGCGATCTCGCGGCCCGACAGGGTTTCGCTGATCGTCGCACGCCCGATCAGCCTGCTGGTGCGCGCCGCGTCGTGGATCATCCGGCTGATCCAGTTCATCGTCAACATGGTGCTGACGCTGGTCGGCCTCGGCGCGCCGGCTCGGCCGGTCTCGGCAGAAGAGGAAATCCGCGGCGCGATCGACCTGCACGCCATGGAAGGCGGCGTCGAGAGCGGCGACCGGCTACGCCTCGTCGGCGCACTCGACCTGAAGGAACTGACAGTCGAAGATGTGATGATCCACCGAAAGAACATCCAGATGCTGAACGCCGATATGGACCGGCGCCAGCTGGTGATGAAGGCGCTGGCGAGCCCGCATACGCGCCTGCCGCTTTACCGTGGTGAAAAGGAAGAGATCATCGGCATCCTGCACGCCAAGGACCTCCTGCGCGCCGCGCTGCCGATGGGCGGGGATCTGTCGAAACTCGATCTCGACACGATCCTGCGCAAGCCATGGTTCGTGCCGGAGACGACGCAGGTGAAGGACCAACTCGACCAGTTCCTGTCAAAGGGCCAGCATTTCGCGCTGGTCGTGGATGAATATGGCGAACTGCAGGGCATGATCACGCTGGAGGACATCCTCGAGGAAATCGTCGGCGCCATCCATGACGAGCATGACGTGCAGATCCAGGGTGTGCGCACGCAGGCGGACGGTTCGGTGAATGTCGATGGCTGGGTGCCGATCCGTGATGTCAACCGCGCCACCGGCTGGAACCTGCCGGACGAGGAAGCGGTGACGGTGGCCGGACTCGTGATCCATGAAGCCCAGACGATTCCCGAGCCTGGCCAGAGCTTCGTGTTCCACGGCTACAGGTTCAACATCCTGCGCCGCCAGCGCAATCAGGTGACCGGCGTGAATATCTCCAAAGTGGATGCGGCCTGAGGCCGGGGCATCAGCTGATGCCGCGCGCTTTCACCCGGTTGGGGCCGGCCTTGCGGGCCTCGACGAGATGCGATTCGGCAAGTTTCAGGATTTCGTGAACGCTCATACCAGGCTCGCCGCGTGCGAGGCCGAAGCAGGCCGTCACCCCGGTGATCGTCCGGCCTGACCCTTCGATCACAAGCTGCGTGCTGCGCAGCGCATGCTTCATGCCGACCAGCAGGTTGTAGGCCGCCATCAGTTCCCTGCCGGGAAGGATAAGGGCGAATTCGTCGCCGCCATAGCGTGCAGCCAGATCGTCTTCGCCGACATGTGCGGCGAACAGGGAGCCGATCTGTTTGAGCACCGTATTGCCGGCCTCCGGGCCGTGGGTGTCGTTGAGGGTCTTGAAGTTGTCGATGTCGGCCAGCACGAGGCAGAAGCCTTCATTCCTGCGCGCCGCCAGACTGGTCGCCTCTTCGAGACGTTTTTCGAAGACGCGGCGATTGGGAAGACCGGTCACCGGATCGCAGGAGGCCTGGGCCTGAACTTCCTCAAGCTTTTCGTTGAGCTGGACGATCAGGTTCTGGGACGCGGCCAGACCGTGATTGAGTTCCCGCGTCAGGTCTGCCATCCGGCGGTTCTCGGTGACGAGGCCCTCGACTATGGCGGAGAGGCTTTCCGGCGACGTGGCGGCGGGCACCTGCTCGGCGAACGTGTCGAGCGAATGGGTGAAATCTTCGCCATGTTTCAAGCTCTTCTCAATGATCTCGAGCACGGCGCCGATCTCGTTGCCGATCGACTGGCTGATACCCTGGGTTTCGAACGCGCTCTCGTCTGTCGCCAGGTATTCCTGGTACAGCATGTCGATGTCGTAGGGGCTCAGCTGGTCTTTGAGCATCAGGAGTCCATCGACTTCGGCAACCAAGGCTTCATGCGAGCCGGTCGTATACGCGAAAAGGACCGCGTAGGCATTCGGGTAAGGCGCGGTGCGATGCTGTCCCATCAGGTTGAAAACGCGGATGGCGGCCTGACAGACGTCCCGGAAGCTGCTGTTGCCCGAAAGGGAGACGGACGAGCCAGTGTTCTTGTAGGCGGCGGCAATCATTGATCGAACCTGATCCTGGCGCAGGCGTGCGCGGCAAGACCACGTTGTCGCAGATCAGGATGATATTATCGTTAACGACGCTACCGGGGGGCGCAGAGACGCGCTTGCCTCAGGGCGCCGCCGCCTTGAGCGCAAGGGCGTGCAGGCCGGTGTCGAATTCCTTCTGTAGTACCAGCATCACGGCGCGCTGGACCTGCACGCGCGAAAGGCCGGCAAAGGTCTCCGCGACAATTTCGACCGAGTAATGCGTCTCACCGCCGGGAGCTGCGCCGGCATGACCGGCATGCTGGGCACTGTCATCGGTGATCACGAGCGAGGTTGGCGCGAAGGCCTCGGTAAGGATGTCTTCAATTCGCGTTCGTCTGTCACTTGGTTGTGGCATCTTTAAGCGGCGCTCCCTATTATCGTGGCCCATGTCCGACAGCGATCCCTTTCGATACCGCGTCAAGTTCAAAGATATACGCGTGAACCCTCCCAAGGACGAGGCTTCGCGCGCGCGGGCCAAGCAAACGCGGGTGTGCGACGAGCATGGCTGCGACCTGGAAGGCGCCTTCCCGGCGCCGCGTCAGGGTGGCAAGGGTCGACATTTCTTCTGCGAGCAGCATGTCTCCGACTACAACCGCCGCTTCAATTTCTTTGAAGGCATGAGCGAAGCCGAAGCGGCCTCCTTCGTGCGTTCGGAACGCTATGGCCACAAACGCACCTGGCGCTTCGGTGGCGGACCAATGGGCGGCAAGCGCAGCGCCCACGCGAACGATCCGCGCCGCTGGGCCGGCCGCGGCTTTTTCGACATGGACGATACGCCGGCCGCCGAAGCGCGCGTCGAGGCGCATCGCTCCAGCCTGCAGCTCAGGGCGCTGCGCGAGCTTGATCTGGAACCGGACGCCGCACCCGCCGAGATCCGGGCGCGCTATGCCGAGTATATCCGCCGCTTCCACCCGGATTCGAACAAGGGTGACCGCTCCAGTGAACACAAGCTCGAGCGCGTCGTGCGGGCCGGAAAACTGCTCAAGGCGTCCGGTCTGATGCGAACCTGACGGGACCGTCCATGCCGCATGGACAGGGGCAACCTTCCTGTGGTCAAAGGCGCGCTGAACTGGGATTCGGGGCACGTGTTTGCTGGCCCCAAAAAAGGCGCTGCGCATGAGCAAAGGTCTGGTGACGGTATTTGGTGGTTCGGGCTTCATCGGCCGATATGCCGCGCGCACTCTTGTGGAACGTGGCTGGCGGGTCCGGGTCGCCTGCCGCCGGGTGCACACCGCGATCGATGTGCGCCTCGCCGGTCCGCCGGGATGGGTTGATATCGTGCAGGCCAATGTGCGTGACCGCGCCTCGATCGACCG
>JBGTKN010000604.1:0-2678 GCA_041744615.1 Hyphomonas sp.
TGGCTGGCGGTGCTGGAGCCGAACCGCGAAGCTGTGCGCCGCGCGGCGAGCCGGGGTTTCCTGCCGTGGAGCGCTGGGCCCGCGCTGCAGCGAACCTGGAAAGTCGCGGACATGATCTGGACGGCGGCCGGCGATGCGTCCGAAGATTACAATCGCTATTCGAAGCGCGGCCTGCTGGCCGCGGTGATTCCCTCCATTGTGCTCTACTGGGCCGATCATCCGGCGCCGGAGGATCTCGACGGGTTCATTGCGCGGCGTCTCGCGAATGTCTCAGGCATCGGCCAACGCGCCGGGCGAATTGTCAAGCCCCTGCTGGAACGGTTCGGCACGCGCTAATGCACTCACTGGTCTTCGGAAAAGGGAGGGTGTCGGACAGAAGCGGATCAAGCGCCCCAGGGGGCTGGGGGGGCTGATGGGTCTGGAGCACCTGCAAATTGCCTCCGCCCGACAACCCAAAGATGGCGGTGTGCTGTGTCCGGGGCAAGTCCGAAATGCGGAGATTTCAGGATTTGCGGATTAATTCGAAGTTAGTCGTTTCGGGGACTGGACGCGGGCGCGAAGCTATGCGGAACTGTCATCAATGACGGAACACCTTTTGCGCAAGTCTGCCCCCGATCCGGTGGTCGCCTTTCAGAAGTGCGAACTCCAGCCAATCCTTGATGTGTATGGCCGCCTGGTGATCGCCGGCGAAGCGCGTGATTACTCGATAGGCTTTGGCAAGGATGTCGCGATCTTCGCGATCTTCCGCCGTCATGCCGAGAGCCCGACGTGGCGTATCGAGAAGGAACCGGCGCTCGCCAACCGGCAGGGCCAGTATGCCGTGTACGGACTCGGCGGTCAGGTGCTCCGGCGCGGACGGGAACTCAGGCAGGTTCTGCGCGTTTTCGAAAGCCGGAAGTTCACAATCGTCCGTTAACGGACTCAGGCGCTCGTTAACCCATTGTTTACCAAAAACTTCTTGCGAACTTAACTGGAACAGAGTAGGAACATCCTACAAGGAACGGAGCAGGAACATGGGTAACGCAGTGAGCTTTCGCGGTCAATCCGGCAAGGCATGGTCATTCCAGCGCGCGGCTGCGGACGCGCCCTGGGCACGGGCTCCCGGTGTCGCCATCTTCGCGATTCCAGAGGCATGCGGCTGGCGGGTTTTCCGGGTGATCGAACTTTCCGGCAAGCCGCACGACATCCAGCCGATCTGGGCGCTCGCCGAGGCGGAACGCTACGGGGCGAGCGCGGTGTTTGTCGCCCTCGAGTTTGAGGGGCCGGCCCGCAAGCAGATGGTGGCCGACCTTGAAGCGGGCTTCCAGCCGGTGGTCCGGTCAGGCGAAGTCATCCGCCTCGCGGCCTGAGCGCAAGTTCAGCGCGCCGCCTCGGTGTACCAGCGGGTCACGTCGGCTTCGACCATGTCGAGCGGGCGAGGCCCGCCGCCGAGTATCGCCGCGTGGAAGGCTTTCGGATCGAACCGGGGCCCGAGCACACGCTGAGCGCGCTCGCGCAGGTCAAGCAGCCTCTGCCGCCCGATCCAGTAAGCCGCCGCCTGGCCGGGCCAGACCGTGTAGCGGTCGACCTCATCGGCGGCAGCTTCTGGGCTGAGACCCGTCACGGATACTATGTAGCCGATCGAGCGGTCGCGGGTCCATTTCTGCTGGTGGATGCCAGTGTCGGCAACCAGGCGCGCGGCGCGCAGCACCATCGATTGCAGATAACCGATGCGCCCAAGCGGATCGTCCGTATAAAGACCACCCTCATCCGCGAGCGTTTCAGCATACGAGGCCCAGCCCTCGCCGTATCCTGCATTCCAGATCAGCTGGCGGGCCAGTGGCAGACGTGCCTGTTCGGCGGACATGGCGCTTTCTAGATGATGACCGGGCAGGGTTTCGTGGAAGACGAGTGTCGGCAGGCTGAAATCCGGCCAGTCGCTGATCCGCATAAGGTTGATCTCGAAGCGGGCGGGATGGCGCCCGTCGGCCGTTCGCGCGGTATAGGCGGCGGACGGTGAGGCGGCCGCAAAAGCCAGTGGTGCGGCGCTGAATGTCACGGCGCCCGAGGGCGGCGGGCCGATCTGCGTTTCGACGACAGTGCCGGCTCGGCTGGCGAGCTGGCCAAGACGCTCGATCAGAGCCGCGCGGCCGAGATCGGAATCCTCGTACAGCTGACCGGGCTGCTGGCTGAGAAAGGCCAGGCGTTCCGAGACGCTGCCTTCGGCCAGCCCGGAAGCGGCAAGCGCAGCGTCGATCTCGCCGGTCAGGCGTTTGACATCGGCCAGGCCGCGCGCGTGCAATTCTGCCGGCGTCTCGCGCGCGTCAGCATAGGCGTTTAGCACCGCGCGGTACCAGGCGTCTCCGCCTTTCAGCTGCCAGACGCCGGGTTCGGTGGGCGCACCGTCGGCGAGCTCTGCGATCGAAGCTGCAAAGCGCGCATAGGCGGGCACAACATCGTCTGCAAAAATCCGGCGCAGGCGGACGGAGTAGGCGGCGCGCGCCTCGGGGGTGAGGCCTTCGACGCCGTTCTGAAGATTGTCGAAGGTCTGGATCAGGAAGGAAGTCTCTGGCGTTTCGAGCGCGCCGGCCGATGCGAGGGCCTGCATCCGGGCGAGAATGGCGGCGGGCGGCACCACTCCGGCGCGGGCATCGGCGTCGAGGCGGCGGCGGTCATCATCAATTGCGCCCGGTAGCTGC
>JBGTKN010000605.1:0-8613 GCA_041744615.1 Hyphomonas sp.
CCGGACCGCCGCGACTGGGTGCTCACCTTCATCCAATACTATGAACGCCTGACCCGGCGCATGATCGCAGGCGGCCGGCGCCAGGGCGCCGTCATTCATCTCGATACAGAGCGGAACGTGGCCGCAATTTCCAGCGACTAGCCGCGCGCCGGCGCCCGTGCGCCCGGGTTGAGTTGCCACACACGAAGATTAAGTGCGGAGGCAATCGTCACCCAGATGAGATACGGGGCCACCAGCCCCGCCGCGACCACGCTGATGGGCGCAAACGCCGCGATCACGGCCGCAAGCGACAGCCAGAGCATCACGACGATGACAAAGCCGAGCCCCATCCGGTGCAGGCCGAAGAACACGCCGGACCAGCTCGCGTTTATCACAAGGCTCGCGCCGTAGAGGACCAGCGGCCAGACCGCGTCCGCCCCGCCCGTCATCCAGACCAGCCAGCCCGCCACGGCGTTCAGAACGAAGAGGATCGACCAGACGACCGGAAAGGCAAGGTTCGGTGGCGTCCAGGGCGGCTTGGCGAGGGCGGCATACCAAGCGCCCGGACGGAAGAACGCCCCGCTCGACGCCACCGCGAGATTCGCCAGCACGAACACCGCCAGCGCAACCAGGTTTTCAGGTGTCAACATCGGCAAGCGCTTCCGGGGGCGAACATCACGCGTCTGATATGGGGCGTCCACGCCGCGAACAAAGCACGGGTTACCCGCACCGGCCTACAGCTTACCGGAAAACACCCCACCGGCAGTGGATCGATCATTCTTCCGCTTCGGTTGCATAATCCTTGATCAGCCGCCTGCCGCCTTCCCACTGCGCCGCCCAGCGCGTGACCGACCCGGCAGAGGCGAAGTAGACATCTGTCACCTCGCCGCTCTGCACGCCCGCCACGAGTCCAGGAAATCCGCCGCGATCACCGACAGCTTCACGGGCTGGCCCGCCGCGGCACCTGTCAGGGCTGCTGAGGCAAATCCGCTGGCGCAAGCTGGTCGTCGATGGCGGACTCGATGGGTTCCGGCCAGTCGCCTCCCGTGCTGACGCAGTCGCGCCGGAAATCGACATCCGTGGAGTCCACGCTGTCCGGCTTTTCCGGATCGCTCGTCAGCGACACTTCCCAGTCGAACTGGCAGGCGCGCGTCGCAAAGCTGCGCGTGCACACCGCCATCGGCTCGGGATAATCCGCATGCGCCTCGCCGTAGGTGCATTCATAGCCCGCCGCGTCCAGCTGGGCGAGCGTCTCCGCCCGGCCTTCCTTGCGCGCGATCAGGCTGAAATCATTGGCCAGCGCGGCATACAGCTTCTCGCCGCGCTCATGCTGCCAGTCGTTGAAGTCATGTATCTCGCTCAGCGTCTTCGGCTTGAACGGATCATGCGCGCATCCGCCGAGCCCCGCCGCCAGCATTATCACCAGAACCGCTTTCATGTTCGTCTCCCCGTTATCCGGAGAAACTCCTCCCGGATTGCGGCGCAAAGATGGAACGGCTCAAGGCACCAGCAACGTCGCCCCGGTGGTCGTGCCGCTCTCCAGCGCGCGGTGCGCCTCGGCGGCGTCCTTCAGGGCGAAGCGCTGGCCGATGTCGGCGTTCAGCACGCCCTTATCGATCAGGGAGAACAACCGTTTCGAGGCGCGCGCCAGCGATTCCGGCGTGTCGGTAAAATTGAACAGCGTCGGCCGCGTCATCACCAGCGAGCCACCCGCCGCCAGCCGCCCCGGCGGGATCGGATCCGCCGCGCCGGACGCATTGCCATAGGTGATGAACCATCCGCGCGGCCGCAGACTCGTGAGCGAGGCCTCCGCCGAGATTTTGCCGACGCTGTCAAAGACGACATCCACGCCCTTTCCATCCGTTAGTATACGGACCTTCTTCGCAACATCGTCATAGCCGACCACCACCTCGTCCGCTCCGAGCGCCTTCGCTCGCTCCGCCTTCGCATCACTGGACGTCACCGCGATCACTCGCGCGCCAAGATGTTTCGCCCATGGCGTCAGCAGCGAGCCGACGCCGCCGACAGGTGCCCAGACCAGCGCCGTCTCACCCTTCTGCAACGGGCGGATTTCTTCCAGCAACATCCAGGCCGTCATCCCCTTCAGCAGGATCGCTGCGGCCTCCTCATCGCTGATCCCGGCGGGCAGCGGCACGACGCCCGCCGCTGGCCCGGTGTAATGCGTCGCATAAGTGCCGCGCCCGGTATAGGCGACCCGGTCGCCGGGCCCCACATGCAGCACCCCCTCACCGACCTCCTCGATCACGCCCGCACCCTCCGACCCCGGAACAAAAGGCAGCGGCATCTTGTAGAGGCCCGTGCGGTGATACGTGTCGATGAAGTTCACCCCCACCGCGGTTTGGCGCACCAGCACCTCACCGGGCCCCGGCGCGCGCGGCGGCGCGTTTTCCACGGTCAGGACTTCAGGCCCGCCGGTCTGGTGGATACGGATGGCATAGGCGTTGGGAAGGGTCATCTGCGGCTCCTCGCTGGCTCGCCCCTGTTCAAGACCCGGCGCGCCCGCGCGTCAAACCCTGTCACAAAAATCTCACTCGACAGATTAAGTTTGTTCTTGTTATGTTCGGATCCTGTAAGGAGGATAATTACAATGATTGGCTACGTTACCATCGGCACACGCGACCTCGACAAGGCGGGCAAATTCTATGATGCCATCGCGGCGGAACTCGGCACTCCGCGCATGTTCACCACCGACACGTTCATCGCCTGGGGCACGCCGGATGGCGCCGCGGGGATAGGCGTCTGCTATCCGCATGATGGCAATCCGATGAGCGCCGGCAACGGCAACATGATTGCGTTTCAGGCGAAGGACAAAGAGCAGGTTCACCGGCTCTACGATCTCGCTATCAGCCTCGGCGCGACCGATGAAGGCACGCCCGGACCGCGCGGCGACACGTTTTACGCGGGCTATTTCCGCGACCCGGACGGCAACAAGCTGAACGCGTTTGTGATGGGCTGATCCGGCACGTCCGCGCGAGTTCAGTTATGTCCCTCGCGCGGACGCGGCAGGATCATGCCCTCGTAGAGATAGAGGTCAGGACGCTCCATGTTGCCGGGGCGTATCCGGGCGAGCGCATATCGCGACAGCGATATCGGGCGCGGCGGTGCGAACGTCGTGCCCGGCACAACATGGATCGCCTCAGCGGACGGCTCGCCGCCGACCTCGACGAGCAGGGCCACCGCATACGTCACGCCGCCGGTTTCAAGCGGCAACGGGATCACCACCAGATCGTCGCTCATCGGTAGCTCTCAGCTGCCTGTAAACTTCGCTGGACGCTTCTCCAGGAAAGATGCGACGCCCTCCTTGTGATCCGCCGATTTGAAGCAGGCTGACAGCGCCGTGACATGCGCCTTCATATGATCCGGCAATTCGCGTGCGAGGCCCTCATAGACCAGCGCCTTCATGTGGCGGATCGAGAAGGGCGAGGAATTGAGATACCGCCGCGCCTCGGCAAGGGCCGCCTCCATAAGCGCTTCCGGCGCGACGACCTCATTTGCATAGCCGATCTCCTTGGCCTCCGCCGCCTCGAGGAAGCCGCCGGAATAAAGGAGGCGCAAAGCCCGCGAATGACCGATCAGGCGCGGCAGGATCCAGCTACCCGCGCCGGTGTCCGGCACGAGGCCGCGGTGCGCAAAGTTCCACGCGAAGCGCGCCCGGTTGGTCACAATGCGCACATCGCACTGGCTGGAAAACTCTGCCCCCATGCCCACCGCGTAGCCGTCAATCGCGCCGATCACCGGTTTCGGACACGCCACCAGCGGCCACCAGACATCATTCTCGTGCGCCTCGCCGCGCACACCCCGCGTCTCGCCAGGAATGGTCGATAGATCCGCGAGATCGGTACCCGCGCAGAACGCGCCGCCGGCTCCGGTAACGATCAGCACACGGACGGACTCGTCCACCGCCACCTCCCGCACCTTGCCGATGAACGCCGCCAGCATCGCATAGGTCATCGCATTGCGCTTCTCGGCGCGGTCTATGGTGAGAATGGCAATGCCGTCTTCTGTTTTGTCCAGTTTGATATGATGGGCTGTCATTTCAATGCGCCTCCCCTTTCTTCAATGTGTTCTTCCGCGTCCGGATGTTTAGCAGTTCCACTCCCAACGAGAAGGCAATTGCGAAGTAGAGATAGCCGCGCGGAATGTGGAAGCCGAGTCCATCTGCCACCAGCGCCACGCCGACCAGCAGGATGAAAGCCAGCGCCAGCATCTTGGTCGTCGGGTGTTCCGCGATGAATTTTGACAGCGGGTCCGCCGCCACCGCCATCACGATCGTCGATAGCACCACCGCCGCCACCATGATCACCAGCACATCGGTCATCCCGATTGCAGTGATCACCGAGTCCAGCGAGAACACAATATTGATGATGAACAGCTGCACGATCACGCTCGAGAAAGTCGACTTCACCTTCGATTCCTCATGGTGCGTGCCCTCGACCGAGGCATGGATCTCCTGCGTCCCCTTCCACAGCAGGAACAGCCCGCCCGCCAGCAGGATCAGGTCCTTGATCGTCACCTCGCCGATGTGTTCTGCCGCTAGCTTGTCGCCGCCCGCCACCATCAGCGCCACATCCGGCGGCACATGGAACAGGGCATGCCGGTCGAGCTGGATGATCCAGAAGATCAGGCCGAGCATCAGGATGCGCAGGGCCATCGCGCCCCATATGCCGATCCGCTGCGCCTGCTGGCGCTGCTTGCCTTCCAGCTTGCTGGTGGCAATCGAGATGAACAGGATATTGTCGATCCCCAGCACGATCTCGAGAAAGGTCAGGGTCGCCAGGCTGCCCCAGAACACGGGGGTCATCAGCATTTCGGTCATGCAACGCGCGCCTCTTCGATCCGGATGGACGGGGCGACTGAACCCTGCGCCGCGATTTTCGGCAAGGGCTGACGCGGCGGCGCAGCTTGCGCGCAGGCCCGCCCTGCCGCAGCATCCGGCCAGCCAAGGGAGAGCCCAATGCCTGAATTCCGCACCCTAGACGCCGGCGCCGCCCGGATTCGTTTGGCGATTGAAGGCACCGGCCCCCTCGTGCTGATGGTCCACGGCTTCCCGGAAAGCTGGTACTCCTGGCGCCACCAGATCGGCCCGATCGCTGACGCCGGCTTCACCGCTGCCGCCATGGACGTGCGCGGCTATGGCGGCTCGTCCCGCCTGCCGGAGGTTGCTGACTACAGCATGGAAGCGCTGATCGCCGACATCCTCGGTGTCGGCGCGGCCCTCTCCCCCGATGCGCCCTTCACTCTGATCGGCCATGACTGGGGCGCCCCGCAGGTCTGGAACACGGCGCTGACGCGGCCCGACCGCATCGCCGCCGTCGCCGCCCTGTCGGTGCCCTTCTACGGCGCCCCGGAATTCTCCTTCGACGATGTCATCAAGCGCGTCTTCGACGACCGCGACCGCTTCTTCTACCAGTCCTATTTCCGCACACCCGGCCGCGCCGAAGCCGACCTTGAGGCGGACCTACGCCGCTTTCTTGCCGCCTTCTACTACTCCATCTCCGGCGACGCGAAGGAGGGCGACTGGAAACTGGGACAGCCCTCCAAGGCCACCCTGATGGACAGTCTCACCATTCCCGAAACAATGCCCACCTGGATGACCGAGGCCGATCTCGACTATTACGAAGCCGAGTTCCGCCGCTCCGGCCTCTTCGGCCCGATCAGCCGCTACCGCAACCACACGCGCGACTTCGAATTCCTCTCCCCCTTCCGGGAACGGACCATCCCCCAGCCCGCCTGCTTTATCGCGGGAGACAAGGACCCCGCCTTCAACGGCTTCGGCATGGTCACCGACCCTATCAGCAAGATGCGCCCCGCCGTTCCAAACCTCGAAACCGCCCTCGTCCTGCCCGCCTGCGGCCACTGGACCCAGCAGGAACGCCCGGCCGAAGTGAACGCCGCCCTCATCCCATGGCTCACCAGCCTCAAGGGCCGCGCCGTCTGAGCGCCGCACAAATCCGTCTATCATTTTTCGCAGGGCAGGCTTAGCTGGGCATCTCTCAGGAGGAGACCCCGAACATGATCCGCACCCTCATTGCCGCCGCCGCCCTTGCCGCCGCGCCGCTTGTCGCCCTTGCCGACGAAGTCTGGGCCCTGCCCAGCGGCAACCAGATCACCTATCTAAGCGATGAAGGTAACATCGCCGTCCTCGGCTACACGCCGGTCATGGGCTTCGAGCAATCCTACATCTTTGTCCCCGGCCTCGGCGGCAATTTCGACAACCGCACCACTTTCACGGGCTACTGGGTCGAGCCCGTCTATGTCGGCAAGACATGCCCTGCCGCCATCGCCGCACCGGACGGAATGCTCTGGGACCGCTGGGGCATCGTGGAGATGAAGTTCCACGAGAAGGGCTTCCCGTCGAAGATCACCATGAAACGCGGCGACTGTTTCGCCGCGCCAACGGAAAAGATCAAATTGAAACCCGTCGTCGGCGCAGGGCTTCAATAGTCCGCCGTCGGATCAAGCCCTCACGCTGTAAAACAATGCTATGTCCTCCTCAGATGGCCTTTGGCCATCGAGGCAGACCCAGCTCAGGATTTGAAATCAAGCCCTCAACGCGTCTGCCCGCCGTCCACCGCGATCACCGCCCCATTGATAAAACTCGCCCGCTCCGACAGCAAAAAAGCCGCCGTGTCTCCGATCTCCTGCGGCGTTCCGAATCGTTTCATTGGCACCTCGCGCCTGATCCAGCGCCACCACGAGTCCGCGCGCGATCCTGTTGACTGCTTCTCCCAATTATTCCCGGCAAAGATAATATTTCCCGGCGCGATTGTGTTCACGCGGACTTTCGTCTCCGCCGCAAAGCGCGCCACGCTCGTCGACAGATGGTTCACAGCTGCTTTCGTCGCGCCATAGTCCAGCGGTGTGCCGAGCGCGCCCAGCCCCGCAATCGAACTGATGAACAAGAAACTGCCGCCGCCATTCTTCGCCATGCGCGGAATCGCTCCGCGCGCCAGCCGGAACGCAGAGTTCAGGTTCTGATCGAGCCCCGCCTGCCATTCCTCATCGCTCACTTCGAGCCCCAGCGGCGAGGGCGACAACCCGACATTCGCCACCGCCCCGGTGATCGGCCCGAACTCTCCCTCGCACGCCGCCAGCGCCGCTTCGATCGGCGCTGTCTGCGTCAGGTCTCCCGAAAAGCTCCACACCTGGTCCTTGCCGAACCGCTTCGCAAACTCCGCCTTCGTCTCTTCTAGCGCCTCTGCCCCGCGCGCGGTCAGCGCAACCTTCGCGCCCTCGCCCAGCAGGCTCTCGGCGATCCCGTAGCCGATCCCCCGGCTCGCGCCCGCAATGAAGATCACCTTGCCCTTCAGCCCGAAATCCATGTCCGTCTCCTCCGTTTCCTTCATGTTGAAGAAGGAGGCGCGGAAACGCCAGCCCTCACCTGGCGGGAAGCGGTGCGAGGTCCGGCGCCATCCACGCCCGCCGCGCTTCAGGCGACATCAGGACCTCGCTCGACCAATACGCAAAAACCCAGTCCGGCTTCCCGCACGGCCCCGCCAACAGCTCCGCCAGCACCACATGAAGCGGCGCGTCCCGTAGCGCCCGGTGCGCCATGTGCAGCGAAGCCTGCGTAATCGTCTCGTGATACCCCTCGGTGTCCGTATTCCGTCCGCCGACGGACTCGTTATAGGACCGGATCAGCCCTGGCATCTCGGCCCGCGCCGCCGCCTCGCCCCGTTCCCGCAATAGCCAAAGGGCCGCTGCAAAATGCGCCGCATGCGTCCAGCCGGATTTCGGCAGCGTGCGGGCGAGGAAGCGGCGCACGGTCTCCTCTATCGCGTTGTCAGTCTCAAAACTCATTTCTGTCTCCTTGGTCTTGAGAGACGGGGCAAAAACAAAAACCCCGCCTCTCGGGCGGGGTTTGAAGTGTGCTCAGCGCGGGAACTGTTCAGGCCCGAGACCAGCCACACACAACCGCGCGCGCCGTATTCCGGAGCGTCTGTTGGGTCTGGCTGAAGATCTTCCGCGTGAACATGCGCCCTCCGATAATCCCGTCCCGCGCGCCCGTCAATGCACGCCCCGACTGGTCACTCGCCCCGACTCCCGCTTACGCTCCGACCATGCGTGCATCCCTCCTCACTTGCGGTGTCGATGAAGCCGGCAGGGGCCCGTGGGCCGGGCCGGTCACCGCCGCTGCCGTGATCCTGAACCCCGCAAGCTCGATCTCCGGCCTCACCGACTCCAAAAAGCTCACCGAAGCCGCCCGCGACCGCCTCGCTCCCGAAATCCGCGAACGGGCCCTCGCCTGGGCCGTCGCCGAAGCCACACCAGAGGAGATCGACCGCCTCAACATCCGCGAGGCTACCTTTCTCGCCATGACGCGCGCAGTCGCCGCCCTCGCCCGCGCCCCTTCCCATATCCTCATCGACGGCAACGCCTTGCCGAAAAACCTGCCCGCCACCGCCACCGCCATCATCAAAGGCGACCTCACCGAGCCTGCCATCTCCGCCGCCTCGATCCTCGCCAAGACCCACCGCGACGCCCAGATGAAAGCCTTCTGCGCCGCCCACCCCGGCTACGGCTTCAGCCAGCACAAAGGCTACGGCACTGCCGCCCATGCCGAGGCACTTGCCCGCCTCGGCCCGTGCGTGATCCACCGCCGCAGCTTCGCCC